>CACXDY010000273.1 GCA_902766505.1 uncultured Prevotellaceae bacterium | reverse complement strand
CAACAACTACAACAACAATATCAGCATCAACCGCTACAACATCCGCGCCAACATCGATGTCAATCTTACCAAGACGACGAAAGCAGCAGTGAAGGTGTATACCCTCCTTGACCGTTCGAACACACCGGCCGCCTCCACGACCAATCTTTTCGACCAGATTATGCGTGCCAACCCGGTTGATTTCCCTGCCTATTACGACAAGTCGATAGACAACACCTGGTATTACGCTGAGCATGTGCTCTATGGCAACAATGTGGGTAGTGTCCGTTATCCGAACCCCTATGCCGAGATGATGGTAGGCTATTCCGATGCTTTCTCTTATACAGGCAACTCCATCTTCACCATTGAGCAGGACCTGAAGATGATTACCGAAGGCCTTTCCGCCCGCGCTTTGGCATCGTTTACCTCGACAGGTTCCAACACCAACACCCGTTCCATGACACCGTTCTATTATGCCTTGAAGACCGAGGTGAGCGAATTGGGTACAAAATACAGCCTTGACCAGGTGCAGGAAGGTACCGACCGACTGAGCAACCCGTCACAAAGTCTGTCGACCAGCAGTTCCTACTATTTTGAGGCCGCCGTGCAGTACAACCGTGAATTCGGCAAACATGGTGTCAGCGGTATGTTGGTAGGCCAGATGAAGGAGCAGTTGCTCGGCAACCAGGGAGGAGCATTCGGTTCCCTTCCCATCCGCACACTGGGTCTATCCGGACGTTTCACCTATAGCTATGGCGAGCGTTACTATTTGGAGGCCAACTTTGGCTACAATGGTTCAGAAAAATTTGACCGCGACCACCGCTGGGGTTTCTTCCCCTCGATAGGTGTAGGCTATATCATTTCAAATGAGAGTTTCTGGGAGAATTCCTTCTTGAAAAAGTACTTCCCGATGTTTAAGTTGAAGGCCAGTTATGGTCTGGTAGGTAATGACAACATCATGTCGACAAGCCAGCGTTTCTACTATCTGGCCGATGTCAACACCAACAACGGTGGTTTGGGTTATACATGGGGACAGGATTTCGATGTCACCTACAACGGATACTCCATCAACCGCTATGCCAACTCGAATATCGGTTGGGAAACCGCCAAGATGCAGAACTACGGCATCGAGATGGACTTCCTGCACAAGGCCACCATACAGTTCGAGTACTTCCGCGAGGACCGCGACGACATCTACCAGCGCATGGGCAGCGTACCCCTCGCCATGGGTGCCACTGCCGACATCTATGCCAACATGGGTAAGACCAGCAAGCATGGTATTGACGCCTCTTGCGACATCAACTGGAGCATCACCCGGGATTGGTGGTTGCAGACCCGTTTCAACTACACCTACTCCACCAGCAAATATATCCGTGGTGGCGACCTGATTTATCCCGAGCCATGGCGCAACCGTTTCGGTTACAACCTGAGCCAGCAGTGGGGTTATGTTGCCGAGCGTCTTTTCATCGACCAAAATGATGTGGAGAACAGTCCACGCCAGGAAGTCGTGGCAGGCGCCACCTATATGGCAGGCGACATCAAGTATGTGGACATCAACAAAGACGGTGTCATCAACACGAAAGACATGGTAGCCATCGGTTATCCCACCGACCCGGAGATTGTCTACGGTTTTGGTGCATCCACAGGTTACAAAGGTCTTGACGTATCATTCTTCTTCCAGGGTTCCGCCCATTCCTCGTTCTTCATCCAGCCATCCTCTATAGAGCCGTTGGCCAACCACCGCAACGCACTGAAACTCGTTGCCGGCAACTACTGGAGTGAGGAGAATCCCGACCCCTATGCCTTCTGGCCCCGCTTGTCTACAGCAGGTGTTGCCAACAACACCGTGAATTCTACCTGGTGGTTGCGAGATGGTTCGTTCCTTCGTCTGAAGACGGTGGAAATAGGCTATTCGCTGCCCAACAAGTTCGTCAAGAAAATGGGTGTTGATATGCTACGCTTCTTTGCGTCAGGCAACAACCTTTTCTGCTTCAGCGACTTTAAGTTATGGGACCCTGAGATGGGAGGTTATGGAATTGGCTATCCCACCCAGAGAGTATTCAATTTAGGTCTGAATTTGGAATTCTGATGAGAGACATCAAAAAGAATTAAGGATATGAAAAAGTATATAAGATACATTTTGTTTGGAATTCTGGCCATTACCGCAACTGGTTGTTCAGACTATTTGGACGTGGTGCCAGACAACACTCAGGAAATCTCCGCTCTCTTCAACCGCAAAGAGACGGCATACAGGGCATTGGCAACCTGCTATCACTACATCCCTGAGTACGACAACACTTACTCATTCCTCGGTATGAGCGACGAGATGATTATGAGCATCAACCGTGTGACCGACGGCAAGAACGCCGTTTTGGGCAAGGTCAGTGCCGACCAGCCCATCATGAGTTTCTGGTATGGCGACTGGGGTGGCAGTTGGAGCGAGCACGCTCCCTGTGAAGCCTCGTTATTCGTTCCCCTCCGCATATGCCACACCTTCTTGAACAACATCGACCGTGTCCCCGACATGTCGCAGAGCGAGAAGAGCCGTTGGAGCAGCGAGGTGAAATTCCTCATCGCCTATTATCATTTCCTGCTGTTCACCCAGTATGGCGCCATTCCTCTCATCCGCGAAGAGTCGCCGCTCGATGTGTCCGACAAGGCCAACCAACAAGCCCGCGAACCGGTAGACACCGTGGTCAACTATATTGTGAGGATGCTCGACGAGTCGGCAGACGCATTACCCATACGAATCATCAACACGTCGGAGTTGGGCAGAATAGACAGGGTCATCAACCGTTGTTTCAAGGCCAAAGTTCTGCTCTATGCCGCCAGTCCGTTGTTCAACAACAATCCGCTCTACTATTCATTGGAAAATAAAGACGGAACGAAACTTTTCCCGCAAAACGACACTGACTTGGAGAAGCAGAAATGGCAGCGGGCCCTTGCGGCTTATGAGGAAGCCATGGAATTGTGCCGCTCCGCCAACATCCATCTTTACAAATACCCGGCTTCCGACTATTCCAAGACGGTGGATGCCCGAAATTTCAGGAACGACTCCATTCGTCTGCCCTATATGTACAACTATCAATATGCGATGGTTTCGAAGTGGAACGAAGAGGTGATTTGGGGTTGCTCACGCACCACCAACCAAGTGCTGAGCTGGCATGAGATTCAGCGTTCCATCAACTACAAGAGTTCTGCTGCCTCATCCACAGGTGACGCATGGCAGTGGTTTGGTCCCACCCTCAACGCCACGGAGTTCTTCTACACCCAGAATGGTCTCCCCATGGATGAAGACCCCACATTCGACTATGAGCACCGTGACTCAGTGGTCACCATCACCGCCGACCACAACACTGTAGCACAGGTAGGCGAGCAGACTGCCTATATGTTCATGAACAGGGAACCCCGTTTCTATGCCTCCATTGGTTTCGACCGCTCCAGGGTACGTGGCTACGGTACACTCTACAATTTGAAGATGCGCTATCAGGAAGCCAACGGCCGTCAGACCCACGACGACATCGACGTCCCCACCTCGGGCGTGTTCCTCCGCAAGTTGATGCATCCCGACACCCAAGGCAATGGAACGATTACCCGCTATGCCTGGCCTATCATCCGTTACAACGAGATGATGCTCAGCTATGCAGAATGTCTGAACGAAGTGTATGGTGAGCAGCGTCAGGGAGAGATTCTTGCCTTGCTCGATACCATCCGTGCCCGTTCGGGCGTCCCCACCGTCGAGGAATCGTGGGCAAATGCCAAGCATGCCAACAAATACACAACCAAGGAAGGCATGCGTGAAATCATCAAGCAGGAGCGCACGGTCGAGTTAGCCTTTGAGGGATACCGCAACGATGATGTCCGCCGCTGGCTGGAAGGCTCCAAGTATTTCAACACCAACATCTGGCAGTGGAATTCGGATGCCACCACTGCGACAGAGTACTACAAGCGCGTTCAAGACCCCGAATTGTTGCATGTGTTCACCACCCGCAACTACCTATGGCCTATCCCTACAGACGAGATGGTGAAGAACCCCAATTTGGTTCAGAATCCCGGATATTGATATTGCGAAGAAACGTGTAAAACAGATTAATGTAAAGAGACATGAAAATGAAGACTAAATATTGGGTACTTACCTTAGGGTGTCTGTTGATGGCCATGTCGTTCACCGGCTGCGAAGAAGACGAGACCACCCTGTCGGCCCCGAGCAACCTGAGTTATGAGCCCACGATGGGAGGAGCCATTATCAAGTTCACCCCTCCCAGCAACAACGATTTGCTCTATGTGAAGGCAGCCTATACCAATTCGTTGGGCAAGGATGTCTTCCGCACTACCAGCATTTACGACAACAAGATAGAGATTGACGGATTGGCCGACGAGACCAAGACATATCCCATCCACATATCTGCCGTCGACAAATGGGGTGGCGAGACAAGTGCCACGATAATCAACGTCCAGCCTGGCCGTTCGTTTATCAACGTAATCAAAGACAACCTGCAAATCAACCCCATCTGTGGCGGCTTGGCCGTGACCTGGGAGAATCCTGTGGGTGCTGATGCCCGTGTCGAAGACATCACCGAGAAAAGCGTAGCAAAAGTCGTATATGTGGTGGTAGACTATACTGATGCCGAAGGTGTGACCCGCACGCGTTATCTGAGCAGCAAGCAGAAGAATGCCAAAGCCAACATCCGCAACATGTTTGCAGGCAACTATAAGGTGACCTACCGTGTTGAGGACTCCTCCGGCAACAAGACAGCCCAGAGCAACCCGTCAAACATAGACGTGCCCGCCGAGCAAGAGTCGTTGAAATATGTTGAGACCAACGACCCTGTTCATGGCCTAATGAAGGAATTCATCTGGACACTCGTTCCCCGCCTTACCACCCTTCAGCCAGCCTGGGAATATAAGAACGAGGCGATATTCGACGGCATTATCGACAGCAACACCACATCCACCCAGAACTACTGTGGTACTGACTGCGATAACTCCAGTGTTACTTACGGTTCCTCCATACCTTGGGATACCGACCAGGTGGATATCGTGATAGACATGCACCAAGTGGTGTCGATTTCCCGTTTGAAGGCCTGGCAGCGTGCATACACCTATGACAACCAGCCCTATTCTGGAGCCAGCGGCCAGACAAGCGGCGTATCCGACGACTATTTCTACTATCAGCCACAGAACCTGAAGCGTTTCAAGTTGTTCGGTTCGATGTCACTCGACAAGGACAGTTGGTTCCTGATAAAAGACTGCGACATCTCCTCCAACTCCACTGCCGGCACCTTGCCCATTTATTGGACCAACCCCTCCTACTTTGGCCATGAGAATGTGTACATGCCCACCAACGAGAGTTATCAGTATGCTATCGATGGTCACGAATGGGAACTTGATGCCATGACCGACTCCGTGCGCTACATCCGCGTTAGAATGGTGGAGAACTGGGACCTCTCGAAGCGTAATATCGCCGGTATGTCAGAACTCAACCTTTACGGCTCGATTCTCGTGTCGCATGAGGAACTGGCAGCAAGGGAAAGCCAGGCCTCTGGCGCTCCCCGTAGAAAATAAAAATCAGTGATAAAAGCAAACAACAATCCTATGAAACGACTGATATATTTAATAGCCATCAGTTGCCTGGTATTGATATCGGGCACCTCATGCGAGGACATGGACAGCAATTACAGGGAATACCTGGACAACATCCCGACCTATTCACCTGCCGTCCGCAATCTGAGAGCCGTATCTACCCAGCCAGGCAATCTGACGCTGATGTGGGACATTGTCGACGACACCCACCTGATCAAGTCGATGCGCATCGTGGTGAAAAAGACCTCCACAGACCAGCGCACGATAGACATCCCTGAGGTAGTGACCGAATACACAGTGACTGACCTTGAACTACAGGGTTATGAGTTTGAGGTCTTCACGATTGACGGCTTCGGCAATCTCTCCATCCCCGTGACAGAGACATTCACCCCCATCCCCGGACGCGAATAAAACAGAAATGACCTATATATCAAGACATCCAGCAGAAGGTATGAGGAGAGTGTTTCTCTTCTCACTCCTTCTTGCTGCCTTGTCGACGATGTCATCCTGCAGTGATTCCGATGATGGTCCTCTCGGGGAACCGGATACCGTCACATCGCTTGACATCACTGTGACCGGCACCAAGGTACAGGCCCCCTTCGGCAACATGTATCTGTTCTACAGCGAGGAAACCGACCTCAACTATGCTGTAGGTAGGGAGGCAGACCGCTCGCTGATGTCCGACGGAAACAAGGCTCCCCTGATTGACGTGAGCCATCCATTCAATCCTGTCGTGCGCTATGAGCATGGAGAACGCTCCGCCGAACTCCATCCAGTGAGTGCTTACGGTTCGTCGTCAGATGGCCGTCTCGACACCTATAGCAGCGTACGATACAGCCAGATGCATTTCAACATTCCTCAATTGTCAACAGAATATGGAAAGATAGGTAAAGGCAGTGTGGTGCTGGTGGTCATCGTTCTCAACGATGAAGTCTCCCGCACATGGGTATCCCATACCCTGGAATTGCGCCGCAACTATACGATTCATGTTTCACTGCCCGACCACAAGACCCCGACCTATGTTCCAAGCAGTGACCTCGGTGTCAAGTGGTGGCAAGTTGAAGGAGAAGAATAGTTATCAAACAACAGAACTACGATATGAAACTACGATTATTAGCCCTTTGTCTGACTACCGCACTATTACCCTTCTGGACGATGGCCCAGGAAGGACTGGTGTACACCACAGACGGCACCCGAACATATTCTCTAACCCAAACCACATTAACAGGTGAGAAGAGCGACAACGTCCGCAGTGCCATTGTCCTGAAGCCATCGGAGACCTACCAGTCGATAGACGGCTTCGGTTTCGCCATTACCTATTCGTCGAGTTACAACCTGCTGAAGATGAGTCAGGAAGACCGCACCCAACTGTTGACGAAGACATTCTCGGCTACCGACGGCTACGGTGTGTCCTACGTCAGGATATCAATAGGCTGCAATGACTTTTCGAGCACCGAATATTCCCTTTGCGACGAGAAAGGGCCACAAGACGACCTGCTCCGCAACTTCCGCCTCTATTCCGATGAGACCGACTACGTGATACCCGTGTTGAAGGAGATTCTTGCCATCAATCCTGACCTCAAGATTATCGCCGCCCCATGGACCAGTCCCCGATGGATGAAGGTGGAGAGTCTTGACAACCAGACGGCTCATAATAGTTGGACCGACGGTCATCTCTCCCCCGCATACTACAAGGCCTATTCCGACTATTTCGTCAAGTTCATCAAGGCTATGCGCAACGAAGGTATCAACATCTATGCCGTCAGTCCGCAGAACGAGCCTTTGAACCCCGGCAACTGCGCCTCGCTGTATATGCCATGGAACGAAGAGGCAAGTTTTGTGAAACGTATGGCCACCACTTTCAAGGAAGCCGGTCTGAGCACCAAGATATACCTGTTCGACCACAATTACAACTACGACGGCAAAGAGAGTGAGCAGCAATATCCTGCCAAGATTTACAAACTGTTCGAGAATGTGGAGTTTGAAGGCAAGGAACTCATCGTCGGCGCCGCCTATCACAACTATGGCGGCAACAGTGATGAGTTGAATGTCATCCACGACATGTATCCCGACAAGGAACTGCTCTTCACAGAAGCCTCGATTGGAACATGGAACAATGGCCGCAATCTCGACTCATCCCTGGCCGACTGCATGGTGAACATCGGCCTGCACACGATGAACAAGCATTGCCGGGGAGCCATCGTATGGAATTTCATGCTCGACATGCAACGTGGTCCCAACTTGGACGGAGGTTGCCAAACCTGTTTTGGCGCCATCGACATCGCCAATGACTACAAGTCGTATACGCTGAACTCCCATTACTACGTCATCTGCCATCTGTCGTCGGTTGTTAGTCCCGGAGCCTACCGCATTGGCACCGAAGGATGGTGGTACAATGGTGTGACCTACTCAGCCTTCCGCAATCCCGATGGTTCGTTTGCCGTGATTTTCTATAACTCCAATCAAAAAGAACTCAAGGTAAACATCACCGACGGCGAGAACCGCTACAACCAAATCACACTCCCCCCGCGCGCCGCTGTCTCGGTACTTTTGAACACCGACCAGACCAGCCGGCTCCAAACCCTGCGCCACACACCTACCCCATCTTCGGAGTGCTACTACACACTCAATGGTGTGAAGGTGGAAGAACCCACTCACCCTGGCATATTCATTTGCCAGGGCAAGAAAGAAGTCAAGAAATAATCAATTAAAAAAATATTCATTTTATTCACTTAAATCATCTCATTATGAAAAAATGGTTTACACGATTAGGCGTAGCGATGGCAATATTCGCTTGCGCCGCCACTGTGCAAGCACAGGAAACGCTGGTCATAGACGGCACAAGAGGCTATGACGGCACCCTGGTGAAAGGTCAGGACTATATTCTCCCTGGCACCGATGAAACCTGGTATGCCATGCCCGACATTTTCACACACAAGTCGGGAGAAGTATGGACATTCCAAGCCTATGGCCAGGCCGACTATGCCTATTGGTTCACGGCCGACCCCGACAAGAAGTATATCAGCGTCGAATACAGACAGGTGGACAACGACCCTGAGTCAGCATTTGCCAACTGGGACATCAACCACGCACTCTACCTTAATGGCAGCAACAACATCGGATTTCCTTCGTATACTACCAACCCCATCAACTGGGTCGGTGGCGCCGATGTGGTCGTTCCTCAGGTGGAGCCCAATGTCTACCGTGTCACATTGTACTTCGGCCAGCAGTTGAATGCTGATGCCCAGGTGAACTTCAAGTTCTTCAAAGGCAAGAACTGGGGCGGTGACATTCTCCCCGGAACCGGCGAAGGCAACATCTGGATGGAAGAGAATCCCTATCTCTATGTTGGTGGACAGGATGGTGCCAGCGGCGACAATGGAAACATCTATTCGCAGAGCACAGCCTCCTTCGGCAATGGTGACAAGATTACCGTTACAGTCGACATGAACCAGGCCCCCGGCAAGGTAACTGTAGCCTATGAGGAGTATGTACCGACCAACTTCCCCACCTTCAATGGTGCCAACATGACGAAGGCCGGCAACAACTATTACTATGAAGCATCCTTGACTCAAGGAGGTGAGTTCACGATTGGCAATGCCACTGCTGTGGACATGGACATCAACAGCGCCTATGTAGACGAATTCGCCGCCACCAACCAAGGCAACGGCAAGTTCAAGTTCAACGCCATCAGCGGCTACTACACCGTGATGTTGATGCCGACGATGAACTACGTGAAGATATTCCCGGGTTTCTACGAGTCGCCAGGCACCTTCAACAATGACAAGGCTCTGTGGATTATCGGTTCCGACATCGGTCAGCCGACCTCAGCGCAGAACAACTCCAACTGGAGTGCATCACTTCAGAACAGCATCCCTGTGGCACAGGTAAGCGACAACATTTACAAGATAGCCTTCACCTATGGTAAGGAATTGACAGGTGTGAACTTCAAGTTCTTTGGCCAATATGGTTGGGGAACAGAGTTCCACGGCGAAGACCTCCTCATGGAGCCCAATGACTATTTCTATGTGAACACTCCTCAGGGCGAATGGGTATATGATGAGAACGGCAACGAAATCTACCAGCGTGGTGGTGACGACGGCAACATCTTCTCTACCGGTACTCCATTGGGCAAGGGCGACAAGGTCACACTGACCATCGACCTCAACGGATTCGTGGCAGGCGACCCAGTGAACGACATCGTGGCTGTACCCGGCAAGATTACCGTGGAGTATCAGGCATCTTCCGCACCCAAGCCAACATTCAATGGCGTTGAGATGACGCCCAACGGTGACAACTATGTAGCAGAGGTAGAGTTGAACAAGGGCGACGTCTTTACGGTCACCGCTCCTGACTTCGACATCGACAATGTCTACACCGACAATCAATTCGCCGTCGGTTTGGGCAACGGCCAGTTCAAGTTCAATGCCATCAGCGGCAAGTATACCTTTGTGCTGATGGAAGGCAAGAACAACCTGAAGATTTTCCCGGGCACGATGAGTGCTCCCGCCACTATCAACGAAGGTGGTCTTTGGATTATCGGCGAGGGTATTGGCCGTCCTAATGTAAACACCGACGCTCCAGGTTGGAACACCGGTGCTTTGGTCGACATTCCTGTCGCCCAAATAGAGCCTAACATCTACTGCTACAAAGTCACTTGTGGTGTTGAGATGTGGGACAACTGGTGCAACTACAAGTTCTTCGGACAGCCCAACTGGGGTGTTGAGTTCGTTCCCGGCACTGACTATTCGATTACCACCGACAATGAGTACCTGAAGATAGGCGAGACCGACGGTAATGTCTCCTTCAAAGGTGTATTCGAATGGGAAAAGACCTACACTGTCGTCATCGACTTCACCAATGGTCTGAATGCCGGTGTGATGACTGTAGAGGAGAGCACTGACTTAGGTGTGAAGGATGTCAACACATCTGCCGACAAGGGCAATGGTGCCATCTACACCATTTCAGGCGTTCGTGTGAACCAGCCCACACAGCACGGAATCTATATCATCAATGGCAAGAAAGTAGTGAAATAGTAAAAAAACTCTTCGTAAAAGCCGTGGCATCATTTGTGTCACGGCTTTTAACCGTTCATAAAAAGATACCCAAAATGAGAAAAATCTTTTACACTATGATAGTAGCCATGTGGGCCGTCTTCCCCACATGGACTGCTGCTCAGTCGATACCTCTGATTCATAACGTGAACGCCTATGAAAACACGTCGCTCAACGGAGCATGGAACTACATCGTCGATGTGCAGGAAGAAGGTTATTACGACTATCGCATGAATCCCACCCGCAATGGCTTTTTCAGAAATGCGAAGCCCCAACGTCCCGAAGACCTCATCGAGTATGATTTCGACAAGTCGCCCGTGATGCAGGTTCCCGGAGACTGGAACACTCAGGACGACCGTCTGTTCTTCTATGAGGGTACCGTCTGGCTGAAACGCAGTTTCCTGGCCGAGCCAACAAATGACTACCGCACCTTGCTCTATTTCGGCGCAGTGAACTACGATTGCCGGGTGTGGGTGAACGGCAAGTCCGCCGGTCATCACGTGGGAGGCTTCACCCCCTTCAATTTCGACATCAGCGACCTGCTGAAAAAGGGCGAGAACGTCGTTATCGTGAAAGTGGACAACAAGCGTCACGCCGAGGATGTCCCCACGCTGATTTTCGACTGGTGGAACTATGGCGGCATCACCCGCGACGTGAAACTCGTGAAAGTGCCCCCAGTGTATCTTCAGGACTACAATCTGCAACTCACCAACTTAGAGGGGCGCCGCCTGTCGTTCAGCGTCAAGTTAAACAAAGCCGAGGCGGGACATACGGTCACCTTGAACATTCCCGAACTGAAGTTGAAGAAGAAACTGACAACCGCCGAAGACGGCACCGCCAGCATCAATATGAAGGCGAAGCCCGTTCTTTGGTCGCCGGCCAACCCCAAGCGCTATCATGTGGAGATAGGCTTCGACAACTCCGTCATCACCGACTCCATCGGATTCCGCAAAATCGAGACCCGCGGCAAGCAGATTCTACTCAACGGACAGCCCATCTTCCTCAAAGGCATCAGCATCCATGAGGAGAAACCGTTTGGTGGCGGTCGTGCCAACAGCACCGAAGATGCCCACACGCTGCTCAGTTGGGCGAAGGAGTTGGGATGCAACTTCGTACGTCTTGCCCACTATCCCCACAACGAGAACATGGTGCGCGAGGCAGAGCGCATGGGCATCATGGTATGGTCGGAGATACCCTGCTACTGGACCATCGCCTGGACCAATCCCCAGACCTATGAAAATGCAGAGCGCCAACTCACCGATATGATAACCCGCGACCACAACCGCGCCAATATAGTCATCTGGAGCATCGCCAACGAGACGCCCCACTCTGCCGAACGCGATGCCTTCCTCGGCAAATTGGCCCGTCATGCCCGGTCACTCGACAGCACCCGTCTCATCTCCATGGCCATGGAGGTGACAGGCGCCGCCAACTACATGAACCGTCTCAACGACAACATGAACGAGTATGTCGATGTCGTGAGTTTCAACCAGTATATAGGTTGGTATCGCGATGTGAATGACGCTGCGAAGATGAAGTGGGAAATACCCTACAACAAGCCTGTCATTATCAGCGAGTTTGGCGGTGGTGCCAAATATGGCTACCACGGACCAAAGAATCAGCGGTGGACGGAGGAGTTCCAAGAGAACCTTTACCGCGAGAACATCTCCATGATTGAGAAGATAGATGGTCTCTCGGGCACGACGCCCTGGATATTGAAAGATTTCCGTTCTCCCCGACGTGTCCTCCCCGACATCCAGGACTATTACAACAGAAAAGGACTGGTGAGCGACAAGGGCGAAAAGAAGAAAGCCTTCTTCGTACTGAAGCAATGGTACGAAGGAAAATAAAACATCAACTGGGCACATGGCCGCATCTGTGATACTGCGCCATGTGCCTTTATTCAATTCCTTCGTGGGTATTTGTTCATTGTCCGAAAGTGAGCAATGAAGATTTTTTGATACCTTCGGCGGAAGCACCGACAGCACATACACCGGTACACTTGAAACGTATCAAAGCACGGCCGTTATAAGCCTGGAGGTGACGGGAACCCGTGCTGGTGCCTTGATTGTCGAGCAACTGAGCATCGCCAGCCACCGAAAAGGTGATGTAGTTGGAAGCATCCAAACACCGCACCCCTTCGGAGTCATATAATTGGGCTTGAACCAAAATGGTGTCGCCATATTGCTGCGCCACATTCAACCGGATTTGTGAGGGAACACCCCATTCTGCTGTCTGATAGTCGACAATGACTTCATCCGTCAAATCACCGGCGACGGCCCTCACCACATTGCGGCCATCCTCGAACTGCACATCCCAATGGAAACCCTGAGCAGGATAATCATCGGCACACCGCTGTCGGCGACCCTGTGAACGGTCATTGACAAAGAGTTCCACCTCCTTGCAATTACTATAGACAAGCACCTCGCGCCGCTGTCCCTTATTGCCCCATCTCACCGGCCAGGTATGCCCGTAAATATGCAACATGGGACGGCTGGACCAATAGGACTGAAACACATAGTAACTTTCCTTGGGAGTGCCATCGCGCTCGACAACACCTTTCTGGTTGACATAAGGAATGGGATTGTTGGGCCGCAGCGGAGTAGAGAAATCCTTGAAAGTCCAAAATGCGGAACCTGTCAGATTCTCCATCTTTTGCTGCTCTTTCAGATGCCAATCAAACAATCTGACGATATAGGATTCCGACCAATCTCCATGACGGTCGCCAGCCTCAGTGTCTTCAGGATTTTTTCCTTTGGCATCAGGATATTCCATGTGCCGCCGCGCATGGCTGTCGCCTCCCCACTCAGCATGGAACAGACGGGGATATTGGTCTATGGCCTGCTCTTCCATCTCACGGTAGTCGACGAATCTGCGGCTATACCACCCTGCCCAGATACTTGGGCTGTAGACATCGGGAATGTCGCTACAGAAGTCGCACCGACGGATAGTGGTCAACCGGGTACTGTCGAGTTGATGCGCCAACCCGTTGAGTTCGGTCATGAATGTTCGGATGGAGTCTTTCTCAAACTCGGCGAAGTCGCCCGGCCAATCGTTTTCGTTGCCCAGTCCCCATAGGATGATACTCGGATGATGGCGATGCTGGCTAATCATGGCGGTGAGCATACGCCTGGCCTGCTCACGGTAGCGTTGGCCTCCCAGACCTCCCCTGCACCAAGGTATTTCTTCCCAGACGAGCAATCCGAGAGAGTCGCACAAATCCAACACCATGTCCGACTGTTGGTAATGGCCAAGTCTGATGAAATTGGCTCCCATGTCCTTGATTTGTTGCAATTCGTGGCGTGTTTGGACTTCGGTCATGGCAGCCCCTACCCCAGCATGGTCCTCATGACGGTGAGTACCCCGGAGCAACAGTCTTTTACCATTCAGGAAGAAAGGGCCATTCTTGCGAAACTCAAAAGAGCGCAAGCCAAACTGTCTCTTGACGACAGCACGGCCGGCAGATGTCATCATCTCAACCTCGCAAGTATAGCGCTGAGGATTGTCCGGACTCCAGAGTTGCGGCCGTTTTACGTTGATTATGCAGGGCATTCCACATCCGTTCCCTTTCTGCGATTGACTGTAAATCCGTTTTCCGTCGGGCTGGTAGATTCGGATGGTGAGCGTCGTGTTTGAATCATCATTGCCCACCAAGGTCGGAATGACAGTCACTGTCTTGCCGGTGGCCTGGATGACGATGTCGTCGATATAGGCCGACGGCTTGTAAACCAAATTGACATGGCGGTACAATCCTCCATAGAGGTTGAAGTCGGACATGTCGGAAGGAATCATTTCCACATCGCGGCTGTTGTCGCACCTCACGGCAATGGGCAGTTCTCCATTTCCCATCAAAGAGATATCCACCCGCCAACGGTCGTAGCCACCCACATGAGAGGCCACTTTTTGCTGTCCCACATACACATCGGTTTTTTGTCCACTGCCCTCAAATTCTAACCACGTATGCCCCTGAGGATAAGGATTGGCCACCGTGATGCGCTGACGGTACCATGCCGCTCCCTGATAGTAATTCACATCAGGGTCTACTGCATCGGAGGCATTATAGCAGTGAGGCAATGAAACATTCTCCCAGAGAGGCACGCTCTCTGGTTTTCCAGCCTTCACAGGCCGCCATACCTCCCATGCGTTGGCCATGTCCTGACGAATGAATTGCCATCCATGGCTCAGTCTGACGGTATCCGCCGATTGAGCCGTGGATGGCATATTGTAAAGAAACGGGATGAAGGGTATCAAAAAGAAAAGAAGTTGTCTTTTCATACCTAACCTAAAACTGAACCATTTTCTCAGATCATGATATACCATATCTTTCTTTCATCCTAATAAAAAAACTAAATGGATACCCTTATCCCGTTCACACTATTTAGAATCTTTGAGGGCCTTTCTTCTCAGTAAAGCCTCCAGATAATAATAGTCAGCATAGTTGATGGGGACATCTATCTCATCACCCGCCGGATGATTTCCAGTGGAGTGAAGCAAGAGGAAGCCCTGTGCCGTTTGAGGCTGGGGCTGGTAGTTCTCCTGAAGACTACGCAGGATTTGGTTAGCCATGTCGACATACCCTTTTGCCTCGTCAGACGGCACATAGCCGGCCAATTCGTACAAGGCGGAAGCGAAGATAGCGGCAGCCGAGGCATCGCGTGGAACTGCCCCCTGAGCGGTGTTGATGGCAGGGTCGCGCATATCCCAATAGGGGATTTTGTCGGCTGGCAGGTCTTTTTGAGAGAAGAAGAATTTGGCGATATGACGAGCCTGCTTCAGGAATGCGTCGTTGTGGGTGTAACGATAGCACATGGTGAAGCCATAGAGACCCCAGGCCTGTCCCCTGCTCCATACACTCTCATCGGCATAGCCCTGATGGGTAATCCGTTTGATGACCTTGCCTGTCTCAGGGTCATAATCGACCACATGATACGACGAGAAGTCGTTGCGGAAATGGTTCTCCATGGTTTTTGTGGCATGGCTGACAGCCATCTCGTAATACTTCTTGTCGCCCGTGAGCCGGGACGCTTCGAACAGAAGTTCCAAATTCATCATATTGTCGATAATAACGGCATATTTCCAGCGGTCGGGTGTGCCCCAACTCCATGAGCGGATGCAGCCCACTTTCTCATCATACCGTTTGGCCAATGTTTCTGCCGAGCGCAACAGCACATCGCGAAATGACTCCTCATGGGTCAGTCGCCAGCCGTTGCCAAACGAACATCCCATCATAAATCCGAGGTCGTGAGTACCACCATGGTATTTCACATTCTCGATGAGCCAGGTATTGCTCACAGCCTGTTCGCGCCAGAAACGGTCATGGCTATACTCATACATCATCCACAACATGCCGGGGAAGAATCCGGAGCACCAGTCGCGCTCGCCCACCAACCGCAGGCTGCCGTCTTTCTCCACACTTCGGGGCATCAATTTCTGTTTGTCGGCCACTTTTTTCCGGGCCTCCTTCACACACTCCAACTGGTAGCGCAACTGCACATCCGCAGAGGCAAAGGCATCGTCGCTTTCATCGGGTTCGTAATAGAGCAGGAAGAACCGGTCGCTCCAATTCATACGCAGATGACGCCTGGAGGCATCGAGATAATCAGTGCGTCCCGGGTTGATTAACCAGGCACGGTAGAGGTCCTTGCAAAACTCGTTTTGCTTGAATTCCCACTCACTGATTTGCTGGTAGGGCCACTTGTCGACACTGACGCCCACATAAGGCAGCAGGAAGTCCATTCCCTTATAGAAACCAGCCCCATCGGCAGACGTGGCATCATCAATCTTGATGCCCATGTGCTGTGCCATCATGAACACATCAATCATGTGGGAAAGATTGTACTGTGAATAGCCGAATGCCAGTGTGCGGCGCAGCTCCTGTGGTTGACGACCATCAGGCTGGATTTGTTGGAAGATACGTTTTTCAGGGAATTCACGGACGTATTGCTCCGCCACTTTCTGGTTGCCCACATAACAGGCATAGGCAATCACCTGCACATCATGTGCGATGGAGTGGTTGTTGCGCTGCTCTCCTTCCTCAATGCCCTGCTTGCTCGTAAGAATCCAATTCAGGAACTTGGAAAACCAAGCCCGCAGAGCCTTCTGGTCTTTTTTGCTAAAAGCCGATGACTGTTCGAGCAACTGCACAGCCTCTATCATCTCGACAAACGAATAAGCATCGATGACGCCATAGCAACGGCCTCTGTTGTCGAACTTCCCAGGGACCACTTGGGCATAGTTCAGGTTGGGATTCATCCTCGTTTCCTTGTTGAGAAACCACACCTTCAGGTTGTCCACCGCCTTTTTCGCATATTGCTCATTGCCGCTGAAATACCATGCCAGCGACAGCGTGGTGACATTGTTGGCCATGGTTGAGAGGCGGGTGCGGTCATAGCGCTCCAGTTCCGGGTTGGAAACACCGTCACGCGAGATGTAAGGCAATCCGTCGGGTTTTGTCGGGTCGGGCCAGAAATAGCGTGAGAGGCTCATATAGTCGTGTTTGTCACCACTGGCAGGCGTTTTCTCCTTCATCATCACTGACACCGGCTCAGCCGTCAACTTACGGTCGGCCTCACCTATCAACTGCTTGTAAGCAGCAGAATAGGCAGGTCTGTCGAGCGCCGCCTTCACTCGGGCAAGATGCGCCTTGTCCCAAATGGACTGCGCACCTGCCGTCATGAACGAGGCGATCAGGATGGTCGTTATCACTATACCTCTCTTCATCGTCTTTTAGATTATTTGATAGTAACTTTCACCTTGTAGTTCTGCGTGAAGGCATGAACCTCATACTGACTTGTGATGTTGTTGGGCGTATAGGCATTAGAAATCTTTATCTTTCCCGACTCATCAACATCTTTCGGGTCGAAGGTCATCACTGTCACATCACCTTTGGCTCCATTGAGCGCTTTCAGATAGATATTTTGCACGCGATGGTTGTTGGTCGCATCCGGACTTGTCAAGTCCCATGTCATCACGAAGGCTCCCCTGGCGTCTTGTGACAGCGGACTGCCATTGGCATCAACAATCTGATAGTCGGTTCCCAGCGCAAGGTTGCTGCTTACATAATAGAAAGCCTCGGCATTGAAGGAACGAGTGCCTGCGCACCAGAATTGTACAGGAATCTCCACGGTGCTACCCTGGTTGACGTTGAAGACCACATCATTTTTCAGAGTACCCCAATCCTGGAATCCAAAGAAGAATTCGTTCATCTTCTCCTCATTGTCATTGCCCCAATCATCATTGTCGCATGCGGTGAACATCAAGCCCCCGCATAAAAGACCGACCAGGCTCATCAGTTTCAATATATTGCTTTTCATTTTTCGTTTCGTTTTATAATTGACAGGTTGTATAGAATGCAATTACTCCGTAACTGCTGCTTCTCACTTTTCCATTAGTTCCATCCCGGATTTTGCACAACATTACCCTCGGAGGTGGCAATCTCATAGGTGGGGATGGGATAGAAGTAGTCGCGGCCGGGATTGAAATTGCGGGTAGCAGCCTCCTCGATGACATAGATATCGGCTTGGTCAGTCACCTTCTTGCCCTTGTACATACCACCCTCGGTGGTTAGACGCGACTGGATATCCTCCCGTTTCGTGCTGGTATCGTCTTCGTTAAACTTCAAGCCGAGAATATCGACAGGCAGCACTTTCTCTGCTATCTTCCAACGGATGATGTCGTTGTAGCGCAGCCCCTCGTCGATGAACTCTACAAGTCGTTCACGGCGGATTTCATCAAGTATGTTGAGGCCGTTAGACGCAGCAAAATCGTTGGTAAGCTTTGCGGTGAACCCTACTCTCTCGCGGACGGCATTCACCGTCAGGTCCAATTGTGCGTCGGTAATGTTGCCATTATATTCGTAGAGAGCCTCAGCATATGAGAGGAGCACCTCTGCGTAGCGGATAATCATCTTGTCGACAGTCTCCTTGCTGTTGGACGTCCACTCGTCGAGCATGAAACCCTTCTTGATGCCGTAGCCATAGCCGTGCTGGTTGCTGAACGGCTGATAGCCTCCCTTGTAGGCTTCTTCCTTGGTATGATAGATGGTCATGCCCAGTCGTGGGTCGCGGTTGGTAAAGACGTCATCATACTGAGTCTCGGGAATCACAGCCAACGGACTTTTTTCGCGAGGCAGTCCGTCGATACAGAGGAATTGGTCGACGGCCTGGCGTGTCAGGCTGACACCATTCTCGAGTTGTCGGGAGTTACCGTGAGTGATGGTGGCACCTGCACCATTCGGTCCGTAAACTTTCACAAAGACATTCTCCTTGTTTCCCCTGCCTTCTCCATCGAAGTAGAACAGTTTCTGGAAATCACTGTACAGTGCATGTTTGCCACTATTGATGAGTCGCTCTGCGGCTTCGATGGCCACTTTCAGATGAGCCTTGCTGTCGCCACCACTCAACGAGTGATACTTTATGAAGGTGCCTTCATACAGACCGATGCGCACCATCAATCCTCTTGCGGCAGATTTGGACACCCGTCCCCAGTCGGCACCGCTGCTCACATTGTCGATATCAGGCAGCCACTCTTCGGCAAAGCGCAAGTCGGCGTAGCACTGCTGGATTACCTGCTCACGGGGTGTACGTGCCATTTTGATATCGGGATCCTCGGTTGAGTCAAATGCTTTCAGGATGAGAGGTACATCGCCATACTTTTTCACCAAGTCGAAGAAATGATAGGCACGGAAGAAATAAGCCTCTGCCATCCATCTGTTTCTCTGTGCTTCGCTCAGAGGTGCATTGGCACATTTTGCGATGATGTTGTTGCAAACACCAATTTTGTTGTATGGGTTGGTCCAATCGCCGGCAGTGGCAGGTACGCTCCAGTTGCCGTTTGAAGTAGAGTTGGGCGAACTACCCACAATGTCATCAGCCCTCCTGTCATGGTCGAACCCTTGAAGGTCTACATACAGTTTGTTGCAAGCGCCCCGCAGGTCGGTTTCACTTTTCCAGAAAGTGTTGTCGGCCAACACGGTCTCGGGTTCCCTGTCCAGTTCGCAGCCGGTAAGAGCGGTGACGCAACAGACAACGCTAATGAAGCATATTGATTTGAAATTATATCGTTTCATAACTCTTCTATTTTTACGCATTTTATATAATGTTCTACCATTCCTAAAGTGTAATGTTCACGCCAAAAGCCCATGTGCGGAAGAAAGGATAGTAGTTACGTCCCACGTTGTTGCCCGACTCTGGGTCGAAGACTTTCAACATGTCGGTGTGTTCCCATACGTCAGAACCGGCCACGTAGACACGCAATTTCTGAACATACTGTTTCAAGACGGGGATAGTGTATCCCAACGTGATATTCTTCAGACGCAGATAGGCTGCATTCTGAATCCATTTGTCGGAAGGCTGGAAGTTAAACCAATCGCCATTATAGTTATAAAGTCTTGGCCACATGGCATTGGGATTGTCCTCAGTCCAGTAATCGCGGTGAATGGTCCAAGGCATCTGGTAGGTACGTGCAAAAGGAGCGATAGCCTCGCTGTCGATGAGAACCTTGCGCTTGGCAACACCTTGGAACATCACGGAGAAATCAAATCCCTTCCATTGTGCACTCAAGTTCAGTCCGTAGAGATAACGGCCGTTGCTGTTCCCCAGATAGACCAAATCGCCATGGTTTTCCTTCGTACCATCTCCAGCCCCGATCTGATGGTCAGGCTCGCCCTGCGTGATATATTTCACATCGCCGGCTCCGATTTTTCCGTCACTGAAGGTTTTGAAACCAGGATGGTCAGCCTTATACTGGTCATACTCTTCCTTACTCGACCAATATCCGTCGGTGGCATAACCCCAGATGGTATTCATCTCATAACCCTCAAGGAGGCTGACATTACCCGCTGTAATCACGTCGGCACCATCGTATTCCACCAGTTTGTTGCTGCTGTCGGAAATATTGAAAGCCACTTGATAGCGGAAATCACCCACCTTGTCGTTCCATCTGAGTTCGAAGTCCCAACCCCAAGTCTTCAGTTTACCCACATTGACACGTGGCACACCGATACCGATGGTATGGGGGAGTTGCAAGGACGACAGCATGTCGTTGTTGTATTTCCAGAAGTAGTCGAAACTGGCTGTCAGTCGGTTGTTGAGCAAGCCGAGGTCAACACCCACGTTGGTGGTTTCTATGGTCTCCCAAGTCTTGTCCTTAGAAGCCAATTGGCTCTGATAATAAGACTTTTCGCCTAAATAGACTGTACTCTGCGAGATGGTAGGAATATAGTCGTAGAGTCCGAGAATGGCACCATTGCCCAATTGTCCCCAAGAAGCGCGCAACTTAAGATTGCTGACCAGACCGACATTGAACCACGGCTCTTCGCTGACGCGCCATGCTGCAGAGACGGAGGGGAATGCTTTCCACCGCTTCTCAGGTGCCAGTCGTGAACTTCCGTCGTAACGGATATTGGCCTCAAAGAGATAACGCTCAGCGAAATTATAGTTGAACCTTCCGAAATATGACATCATCGACCATGGTTCAATCTTATCGGCTATGGTCGTATTGGTGGCTACAGATGCATCATAATAGTTGAAAGAATAGAAATCGTTGGAATTCATATTCTTTGCCGTACCGCTCATTTCGTCCTTACGGTAGTTCTCGTAACTGGTACCAGCAAGGAATTTGAAATTGTGCTGTTTCTGAAGATCGAATTCATAGTTCACTGTAGCCTCGAACAAATCGTGGTAGTCGTTGTTTTTGATTCGATAGAGTTGGTTGGGCGAATTGTAATCCTGTCGCTTATTGTTACCAGTCATGCCATACCAAATCAGGTAATGCCTTTCGCTGCGGCCGCTGTAATAACCAGCCCGGCGGCTGGCACTGAGATTCACCTGGAGTCCCTTAATCAGATTCTTCATGGTGAGGTTACCTTTGCCGATAAATGCCTCATAAAGCGTTTCGTTCACACCACCCTCTTTCATCACCTGGATGGCATTGAACTGCAGGTCGCCATTGTAGGGGTTGGTGTCATAGTTGACATCTTCCTCGGGGTTGTAGAGCAATTGTCTTGCCCGGCTTGAATAGAGGTTGTTCATGATGGCTGCGGCGCCACACGATGGAGCATTGTTCTTCCGGCTCTGGTACTGCACGTTGGCCCCCATCGAGATATACTTGTTGAGTTCGGCATTGACCTTGGCATGCAGATTGACACGTGTATTGTCATTCTTTCCATATTTCAGCATACCATTCTTGTAATAATAGTTGGCCGAAACAAAAAAATTGACATCACGAGAACCACCCGAAACCGATACGCTGTGGTTGGTCTGGTCGGTATGGTTTTTCGTTCCCTCAGCCACCCAGTTGGTAGCCGAGAACTGGTCCCAGCGCCCGTTGGAGTTGTTCGGACGGTAGTTGAAGTTGGGATTGCCTACCCATCCGCTCTGCTCCTCGTTCCATTCGGCCTTTCCACCTTGGTTGAGACGTCCCTCGTTGATCCAAGCCTGTTCTTCCCATGCCGGCAGGCGCTCCGGCATATTAGCCGGTGTGTTGAAGGCATAGTAACCGTTGTAGGTCACTTTAGGCTTTCCCGAAGTGCCGCTCTTGGTGGTGACCAGCACGACACCTGCTGCAGCACGTGCACCATAAATAGCACAAGCAGCAGCATCTTTAAGCACAGAGACGCTCTCCACGTCATCGGCATTAAGCAGGGCCAAGTCGCCCTCCACGCCATCTATGAGCACAAGAGTAGACGTAGAGTTGGCAGAGGAGAAACCACGCACGCGCAGTCCACTGGTTTCAGACCCCGGCTCACCGCTTGAGCGGAGGATGGCCACACCCGGCATCTCACCCTGCAAAGCAGACAACACATCCGTTGAAGGTTTGGCGGCCACCTTCTCACCGTCGATAGCCGTCACTGCACCAGAAAGGTGTGCCTTTCTCTGTACGCCATAACCGACGACAACCACCTCCTGCAAGGTCTTATCGTCAGCATCGAGCAAGATGTCGCCATTGGCCTGGGCAGCCCTTATCTCGCGCGTGACATAACTTATATAAGAGAAACTGATGGTAGCCCCTCGAGCCACATTGATGGAGAACTTGCCATCGACATCGGTCACAGAGGCGTTTTCGGAGCCCTTCTCCATTACCGTAACTCCTATCAATGGTTCACGCGTCTGAGCATCGAGTACGCGGCCATTCACCGTCAGCCTGTTTGTCTGTGCAAACAGTCCCACATCCACAAGAAGCAGCAGGCTCATTAAAATGCTCAGCCTGACGACTCCTAAAGTCATTTTAAACTTTTCCATAGATTGTTTTGAATTAGTATAATAGATTTATGCGGCAAAGATAGGACTAAACCCAACATGAGATAAAAAATCCACCACATCACAAATACTATAGCAACACATCATGCATACATCATCACTTTCTCATTGAAATATTAATTTGCTAATTTTCAATCACTTGTAATTAGAAATACCACATCAAGATATTTTGTTCATATTCTTTTTTTTCTTATATTTGCATCAACAAAAAAATTCAACATGAGAAAAGCCTTCTTGTCATTCCTCATTTGCCTGAGCACAATGGTCAGTGCCGCCACACTGTGGCAGCGCCCGGTGGTCAATTTCACGCGCCACACCTACATGGCAGCCAACCAGAACTGGATGGTGAAACAGTCTGACAACGGGTGGATGTATTTTGCCAACAACCAGGGATTACTGGAATTTGACGGTGTATACTGGAATACCTATTCTATCGACAACGAAGCCAAATTGCGCTCTCTGAATATCACCAATCACCGCATCTATGTAGGTGCATTGGGACAGTTCGGATATTTCGAACCCGACAAATTCGGACGGCTACAGTACACCTGCCTGTCGAAAAACATGGAGAAAGAGGGAATCATCAACATCTGGAATATCCACACATTAGGAAACCGAGTCTATTTCCAAGCCGACGGAGCCGTCTTTTATTTAGAAAACGACCATATCGGGAAAATAGCCTGTCAGAAAGGCATCACCGCCTCTGCGGTGATTTACAATCGTCTGTATACAGCCACCAGCGACGGTATTTATGTTATGCAAAACAACCGTTTCCACAAAGTAAGAGACATCGAATTGCCCCAAGACTGCAATATTGTGGCTATCCTACCCTATAATGGCAATATGCTGATTGTGACCAGCGACCATGGTCTCTATCTTTATCATCAAGGAGCACTCACGCCATGGCAGCATCCAGCCAACACACTGATAGCCAGCAACAAACTTACCAATGCAGCCATCAATGACCGACATATCGCACTGGGTACCACCCATAACGGCATCATACTCATTGACACACGCACCAACAATGTGGAAAATATCTCCAAAGACGATGGACTTCAGAACAAGACGGTGCTGGGCACCAGTTTCGACCGTGACGGCAACCTATGGTTGGGATTAGACAACGGCATCGACCATGTGGTACTCACCTCGCCCCTGTTTTTCCTCAACCAACAGCAGTCGGCCATCGGTTCAGGATATGCGTCGGCAGTCTATCATGACCATCTCTATATGGGTACCAACCAAGGACTCTATCAAGCCAGTGGCACGCTCAACGTCGGTGCGCAGCCTTCAACGACATTCATCGAGGGAACAGGGGGGCAGGTGCACGGCATCACCATTCACGATGACAAGCTCTTTTGCGGTGGCCGCAATTTCTATGTCATGATAGACGGCAACCGGGTGACCCGTTTCCCCATCCGCGGTGTGTGGCATACCTGTGCCACCCATTCCCCCGATGCACTGCTCTTAGGCGATTACTGGGGATTGAAAGTGCTGCGGAAGACCAATGGACAGTGGACATACACCAACAAGATAGAGGGTACCGACATCTCGGCAAAGACCATGATGCCCGAGGAAAGCGGACATGCCGTGTGGGTGGCCAACAAGACTAAAGGTATTTATCGTCTGACACTTGATGACGCACTGACCCGTGTGGTCAGCACCAAACACTTCAATTCACCACAACTACCCATTGGCGACAATGTCTGCGTGGCCACTATCGACCATACGGTGGTCATCGCCTCGAGACAGGGACTTTTCCGCTACGATGCTACCAAAGACCAAATAGAACCCTACACACAGTTGGAGGAAAAACTGAACGGCAAAACAGATTATTCTTACATCTGGCAAGACGAACTGCAAAATATCTGGTATGTGTGTGACCGTATACTCTACATCCTGCATTTCGACCCCAACGGCAACACTTACTATAAAAATAAAGGAGAAGCCTATCTGAGTGATGAACTGATTGATGATTTCGAGCATGTGATGGTGAAAGCCCCCAATCTGGCTATCATCGGCACACAGGAAGGTTTTGCCCTGCTCAACTATGGTTCGAAACAGACCTCACGCTTCCCGCTGACGTTGCAAATCCGGCATGTCATCGGCACCAACGGCACTGACACCCTTCTTTACGGCAGCAGTTTCATCGGTGAAGGACGCCCCCTGCGCATCGCCTATAAGCACAACTCGCTGCGCATAGAGTACAGCGCCAACAATTTCGACAAGTCACAAACCATACTCTACTCCTACCGCATGCTCGGACTTCCCGATGAGGAATGGAGCGACTATCGTCGACAACATGTGAAGGAATACACCAATCTGCGTGAGGGGAAATATACTTTCCAAGTGCGTATTGTGACGGAGTCAGACCCCAAACCCATCATCGCCTCCATCACCTTACACGTACTGCCGCCATGGTACAGGTCGTGGTGGGCCTATCTGCTTTACACCTTGCTTTTTGCCGCCGTCATCTATGCTGTGGTAAACCGTCTGCGTAAAAACACCAAGGAACTCAACCAGAAAATTGAGACACTTGAGGACGAGAAGACCCAAATAGAGTTGCGGTCGAAACAAAACGAACTGATGCTTTCACGGATGAATGTGGTCAGGAAGAACGAGATGCTGCAGGAAATCAAGAAAACAGCCGTCAGCCTCAACAACAGCCTCAGCGAAGGAAATCTGCCCAACATCAAGCGTAAGATGGTGAGACTGATAGGTCAGATAGACACCAACATAGAGCATGATGATGATTTGGAAGCATTCAAAGGCGATTTCGATGCTGTCCATTCAGACTTTTTCAAAATATTGAGCGAGCGTTTCCCCCATCTTACCCACAAAGACAAGATGCTCTGCGCCTATCTGAAAATGAATATGATTTCCAAAGAGATAGCGCCACTGCTCAATATCTCTGTCAGGGGTGTAGAAATCAGCAGGTACCGACTGCGCAAGAAATTGGACCTCGACGAGAAAGAGAATCTCACGGAATTCCTGCAAAGACTTGCCGGCGATGTTTAGCGACTTCGCCATGGTGCATCAGCAGAACATGGCAACAGAGGCTGGCATCCGGAAGAAATTGCGCAACGAAAAGGGTCCAAATTCTTCTGAGGAAAAACGGACTTGAAAGAAAAAAGTGTTATCTTTGCTGAAAAATCAAAAGGATATGTTGAAAAACCAAACGAGAAGACTTGGTCGGCTGCTTTTTATAGGGTTGACCATCATTTTGGCAAGTTGTAATCAAACGATAGACATGGAAGAGCAAATCAATGAACTCTATGACAAGATGCCACAGGAAGAGCGCATCGCACAACTGAGAAGTATGTATATGGATGAACTCTTCGATGAGCAGGGACAATTAGACACCGTCAAGTGCAAGGAACTGATACCCTATGGCATCGGACATTTCTCACAGTTTGCCATGCAAAAGCCCAGAGACCCCAATGAACTGCGCGACCGTGCGGCAGCCATACAAGACTGGCTCATCCATCATACCCCCAATGGTATTCCGGCACTGCTGCATGAGGAAGTACTGACAGGCGTCAACACCAAGGGAGCCACCATCTATCCTCAGCAGATAGGCCAGGCTTGCTCGTTCAATCCTGAACTGGCCCAACTGAAGACCCGCCAGACCAGCACCGCCATGCGCAAGATGGGCGGCATACTGGCCCTCTCGCCGATGGTCGATGTGTGTCGCACCCCCAGTTTCAACCGACTGGAGGAATCCTATGGCGAGGACGGCTATTTGTCGGCAGTGATGGGAACGGCTTTCGTGGAAGGACTCCAGCAAGGTGACCTCAAAAAGGGTGTGGGAGCATGTTCAAAGCACTATCTCGGCTATGGCGGTGGTGGTGATGCCGAAGAGAAAGAACTCATGGAGGAGATTCTGTTTCCTCATGAGGCGATGATACGCCTGGCAGGTAGTAAAGTCGTCATGCCCGGCTACCATGATGTTCACGGCATCAGATGTGTGGCCAACAGCGAAATCCTCCAGGACATACTCCGCGGCTACCTCGGTTTCGACGGTATGGTGGTAAGCGACTACACTGCCATCGACCAATTGCCCGACATGGAAGACGTCGTGCAGAAAGCTGCCGCAGCCATCAATGGCGGCAATGACGTGGATTTCCCCCACGGTGCCAATTACAAACATCTTCAGGAAGCCATCGACAAGGGACTGGTGAAACCGGAGGTACTTGAGCGTGCCGTTAAGGACGTCCTCCGCCAGAAATTCCGTGCCGGTCTTTTCGACAAGAATGCCTATCTCTACAGCAAAGAGGATATCGCCCTCGACACCCCCGAGGAACGCCAGACAGCCTATGACATCGCCACAGAGTCGGTCGTATTGTTGGAAAACAACGGTGTCCTTCCGCTTGCCTCACAGAAGCCATCAGGAGAAAAGTTGAATGTCCTTTTGACAGGTCCCAATGCCAACTCATTCTGGGCAATGTGCGGCGACTACACCTATCCAGCCATGTCCTATTTCTGGAAAAAGATGGAAGACACGCCCAAAGAGCCGCATATTGTGACTCTGCTAGAAGGTATGAAGAGCCATCAGCCCGAAGGATTCAATCTGATGTATTCCCGTGGCTGCGACTGGACAGAAGAGATAGAGACAAAATATCAAGAACTCGGTGACGAACGTGCCTGGGAGTACGATATTCTGCACCGCAAAGTAGACTCAGGCGAGAAAGCCGACAAGGCGGAAGCACTTGGTTTTGCCCGTGAGAGCGATGTCATCATTGCCGCCATGGGAGAGAATGTCATGCTGTGCGGCGAGAACCGTGACCGACAGCATCTCCGTCTTCCCGGAAAGCAGGAGCAATACGTGGAAGAACTCCTCAAGACCGGCAAGCCCGTCGTGCTGGTCATCTTCGGCGGGAGGGCACAAATCATTTCCAGTCTTGCCGACCGCTGTGCAGCCATCATCCAGGCATGGTACCCTGGTGAGGAGGGAGGCAATGCCGTGGCCGACATCCTCTACGGTAAGGTGTCACCATCCGCCAAACTGTCCGTCAGCTATCCGAACGAGGAAATCAACGAGCCTATCTGCTACAACTATTCTGCAGAAAAAGACCCGCGCATCCAATGGCCCTTCGGTTATGGTCTGACCTACACCACTTTTGAATACAGCAACCTGAAAGTAGATAAGGAAGTCTCGACGGCAGACCAGTGTGTCAACCTCTCTTTTGAGTTGAAAAACACTGGAAAAACAGCCGCTACAGAGATTGCCCAGATTTACCTCTCGCCTACCACCGGCGAACAGTCCATCCGTCCGATTCAGTTGCAAGGATTTTCCCGTGTACCGTTGCAGCCCGGTGAGAGCAAGACCGTCCGTGTCAAGCTTTACACCGAACAGTTTGGCTACTACAGCCATGAAGGTCAACGGCAGTGGAATGTTGTTCCCGGCAAGTTCGTGATAAAAGTAGGTAGTTCGTCTGCCGACATCAAGCTTCAGGAGACGGTCACACTAAAGGGCAATCCTCTCAACAAGCCTTTGAGAGAATACTATTTCTCGGAATCTACACTTCAGAAGTAGGGAGGACCATCACTCTACACCATCCAACAAGATAAAGGCAGCCCAATAATAAGGGTCGGCATAGAGTTTGGTGACTTTGTTTTTCTTTGCCCGCTTTGCGCGTGAAGAAATGGCCCGGCGGCTGCTGTTGCGGCTTTCCACCTCCACATCCATGGTCCTCAATTCGGTCTGTGCCCGTTGCAACGCCTCATGCTTGTCCACTCCCTCCAGCAAATACTTGTAGAAGCGGGTCATCAACAAGCGTGTGGCGCGGTCGTCCACTTTCCATAGACTCATCATGATAGCATTGGCACCTGCTTTCTTGAATCCACGCTGCAAACCAAACACGCCATCACCGGTGACTTTGCCCAAACCCGTTTGGCAAGCAGAGAGTACGAGCAAGTCGACTCCCCGCAAATCCAGCATAGAGATTTCCTTGGCTGTCAGTATGCCATCATCCCTCTTGCCCGTTGAACTATTTCCCGTCAATGTGTTGTTGGCACCTGCCAGAAGGAGTCCTGAACGGGTAAGTGCCTTGTCGGCATCATCCAAATTGCCATACATGGAGAGGAACTGCAGTTTCTCGTCCATTCCACCTTCCCGCACCTCGCTGTCAGTCCAGTAGAATCCATGCGTGGCGATATGGATAACGGTAGGAGCATTACCCGAGAGATGTTTGAAGGAATTCTCGGATGCTCCGACATTGAGATGAAGGTCGGACGGGATATCATTCTCGCTGATGGCCAAATTGATTTCCTCTGCTTCCTTCCGTGTACCCGGCAGATATTTTGCCCCTTTCTTCTTCCTCGATGATTTTGTCTGTTTTTCCTCAGACTGGTCGCTGTCATAATTCACGCCACCATAAATCGTAACGGAAGACAAGTTCTTTCTTTTGCGCTCACGGGCCAAGGCTATCTCACGGGTGGAAGAGAGCCGGTAGAACGTCCAGCGGTCCATGAGCAACGACTGGCTGTCATCCCAAAGAGGCAGCGACTCAATGCCGATGTTATACAGTTCACCAGCGGGAGAGAAATAAATATTCCGTGCCTTTTCCAAATAAGGAAGAAGAGGGTGCCACACCAATTCAGATACTGCACCCGTCGTATAAATGTCCTTGGCACGGACAGCAGCCAATGCCTTACCGCTCATCAACGGCACAAAAACAGGCTGAGGCTGTTGCTTCGAGACGACGATAGCCGCATATTGCTCCTCTCCCTGACGTGACGGGTAGCACAAGAACTCAACGGCTACATCTTTTGGACCAAGCACCTGGAGTATGCGCTGCCACTCCACCTTGAGAGGCTTGGTATAGTTGCCGTAAACTTTCGATTGCTTCACCAGTTTCCGTTCCTGTTTGGTAATCACACGCTGAAGCGAGTCGGTATTGACGGTCCGGCGGTCTTTGGGCAGCGAATACTGCAAGTTGAGAAGTGCTTGGTTGGCCTGCTGTTGGTGATAGCTGTCAATCAGTATGGAGTCGCCACTCTCCATGAGCAAATTGGCCATCTCCAGTTCGCTATTGAGCAACAGCCCTTTTGCCAGCAGGGTGGCATTATAGACACTGGCCACCATCTTGGGTGTAGGATTCCCGGCGACAAGCTGTGGGAGAGTCTTGGAAAACCACGGTTTCACCTTCATCCAGAACAATTCGCGCTCATTGGAGGTCAGGTCGGCAAAAGTGTTGAGAATAGACTGTGTGTAAAGGTCTGTAGCCTTGAAGGCATAGGTAGCTGCAGAATCAGGTTGTTCGTTGGCCATGTAATAGACAGCCATTTTGCAAAGCGAGTGCGTGTATGAGAGATGCTGCTCACCCAAAAGCCGATAGCGCAGGTCAACAGCCTCCTTTCCATATCTCACCGCCTCGGCCCAATGTCCCAGTGCATAATGATAGCTGGCCAAATTGCTCACCGACTCCGCATATTCCGGGTGGTTTTCGCCCAACACCTCCGACCTGATTTGCATGGCTTCGTTGCCGTAGGCCATAGCCTTCCCGACATCCCCCATTTTCATCTGATAGTCTGCCAAATTGCTGAGGGCCGTCGCATAGTCGGGGTGGTGCTTACCCAACAACCGCTCACGCAGCGACAAAGCCTGTTCCTCCAAAAGGATGGCCTCCTTGTACTCACCAATGAAATAATGGTATTTCGCCAAGTTGTTGAGCGATTGTGCGTATTCAGCATTCTCCACTCCCAACACCCGTTTTCTGATATCCCGGGCCAGTTCACCCAGACGGATAGCCTCCGTATAATCACCGATGCGCGAGTAATAGCCGGCCAAATTGCTCACCGACTGGGCATAGTCGGGATTGTCCTCACCCAAGAGTTTCAACCGCAATTCCATGGCTTTCCGTCCCATGATGACAGCCTCCATGTAATCGCCCTTATAGGAATGGTAACGCGCCACATTGTTGAGCGACTGCGCATATTCCGGACTCTCCTTTCCCAGAATTTCCTCACGGATACTCATGGCCTCTGAACCCAACTGGAGCGCATCCACATAGTTGCCCGCCCGTGAATAGCAACCAGCGAGGTCGGAGAGAGCCTGGGCATATTCTGCGCTCTTTGTGCCGTGCAGCCTTTCCGCCACAGTCCGGGCATTCTGCCCCCAACTGATTGACTCCGCATGCCGGCCTATCCGCGCCAGTTCCTTGGACAGTTGCAGCGTACGGAGAACATAAGCATCATCTTTCTCTGTCTCTGCGACCGATGACAGCGCACTGGCCACCGCACTGATAGAATCAGGGGCCTCCGTTGCCGCCACTTGGCCATGGGCCAATACCCCCCACAGCCAAAAAGCCAATACCAGAAACGTATTTTTCATGAATTCCTATTCTGTATTGATACCCAACCGATTGATCAGGTCTGTGGAGATATATTTAGATGGCGCTTTCAGTGTGGTGATGACCCACGATTTTGTAATCTCGTTCCAATCCTGTTTTGACACAATCTGCCAACTCTGCTCCAACAGCCCCATTTCCTTGCCTTTCTTGGCCATCTCTTTTCGGTGCTTGTAATCATTCTTCCAGTTGGCGCGGTATTGCTCTGTCACATCACAACTCTCCTTGATGCTGACGGTCAGTTTGTATTCACCTGTACCCCAGCAATCCTTGAAATTGTCGCGCTCATCGCGGAAGCCCATATACGACCTCGGAACGATGAAGCACTCACCCAATACCCGATATCTGGGTGCTTCGCCCTGATGCCTCACATAACGAAGGAAACCATTTTTGTCAAGGGTCTGCGGGTCAACTGGAATATTGATAGTAAAGGTTCCCAGTTCCTGGTTTTTCTGCAACTGTACAATCTCATTCATCCATGAGGAGGAGATGGTGATATCCATGGAAAGAGTGAAGTCCTTGCGCTCCTCGAAGGAGAACGGAATGCTCAGTTGTGTGTTGGGCAGACTGGAGTGTGTAGGACTGAGGATAAGCGTATCGAGCACCAGTTCAAACTTGGAGTGGTTGATAATACGGTGAAGTTTGTCGCGGTCGATATGGCATGAGATATAGAAGGTCGTGTCGCCAGCCTCTGTCCGCAGGCATCCTATGCCATCGAAACGCATCCCCTTGGGGTCCATCGCGCCATCGAAGGAGGGAGCGTCATAGAAATCGCTCATCTCTGAGACGGAGTTAATCACCGTCTGGTAGACATTTTCCTTTTTCACAGCCTCCTCCCACTCTTTCTTCTGCCGTTCCCTGCGTGTCACCAATTGTCCGATGGCATTCACACCGATATCGAAGAAAGTGGATACATAGCCCGAGGCAATGCCTTTCATTGAGTTGGTAGTAACGGCAAGCAGGTCGCCCAAGTATCCACGTGAGGAGTCCCGCTCGTCGTTGAGTTTGCTGATATCATTGGCCAACTCATCGTTAGTGTAAACGAAAGTCTTGTATTCCACTACTTGTGCCGACAAGGTCTGGCACGTTAACAAAAGGAAGGTGACAACACCTAAGATGGTCTTACGCTGTGAAAAAAAACTCTTTTTCATAACCTGCTACATTCAAATTAGTCTTATCATAGTGATTGCGACCACAAAAATAGGAAAAATAAGTCAAAAAAGTGGTAGGCAAGCCTCTTTTTTCGTCATTACCGCTTTAAAGCCGTATGAAATGGCATCATCAACGAACTATCTGCCCGGAAAAAGGGGATGCTTTTTCATTCCAAAAAATGTGATTATATTTGCCAACACCGAAAACTCTTATTAACTTTGCAATCAAATGAACCATATTTCCGACCTGTCATATATGCTAAGGTCATCAATGTAGCACAAATTAAAAAGATAAAAGATGAAAACAACAAAACTATTCATTTCGTTACTGCTGATATTGTTTGCTGTTCCCTCCCTTGCACAGGACACTTACCGTCAGACTTTGGAACAATATGTCAAAACCAATCCCAAGTTGAGGGATTTCGCAAGTGACAAGATGAAGTCAGCGCTGACGATGATTAATCCCAATATCCTCACCGGCAAAAGTCTGGAAGAAGGAAACGAGTTGGCAGACCGTTATTTGAAAGAGCAACTTTTTAACGACCTTATGGACAACATGATGCCCATCATGCAGAAACATATAACCGAAAACGAGCTCAAGGAAATGAATGCCATACTGGCTACCCCAGAGGGTTTGGACTTTACCACCAACAACATGAAATGGGAAGAAAAGATGGAAAAAGAGCTGTTGGAAGTCCTTACCAAAGGTATCGGAGAAATCAACGAAGGGCAGACCCCTGCGCCCCTTGAGGTCTCTAAAGGTATCAGCAAATCCTATCAGGATAAGTTTACGAAATACCTCGAAGCCTCCAAGCAGATGGAAGGTTTCAAGAAAGATCTTGAGTTAGGCGGTCAAAACCAACTCTCGCAGGAAGTCCTCGACTGGGTTATGAAGATTGCCCCCACCCTTTTCGTCAACACCGCACATGGTTTGCTCACAGAACAGAACCTGGACTTTGCCACCAAACTCAGCGACCGTCAATCCTACGCCCATACAATGGATGCCGTCAACGAAATAGTCAGCAATCCCATGGTCATGGGCATGCAGATTATCACCAGCTACATCTCGTGGCTGAAGAAGCAAGGTGCCAGTGTTGTTGACCTTGGTCTCTAAAGACAAAGCCATGACAGAGAATAAGAAGGATTTTAATCTGGCAGTCTTGTTTGATGCCGACAATGTGCCCTACTCCCATGTGCAGGAGATGCTCAACGAGATAGCCAAATACGGTGTTCCGACCATCAAGCGCATTTATGGCGACTGGACCAAACCCACTGTGGCCGGTTGGAAATCCGTGCTGCTCGAAAATGCCATCACGCCGGTTCAGCAATACAGCTATACGACGGGTAAAAATGCCACCGACTCCGCCATGATTATAGATGCGATGGACATTCTTCACAGTGACAAGGTGGACGGTTTCTGCCTGATTTCCAGCGACAGCGACTTCACCCGTCTTGCCACCCGTCTGCGCGAGTCGAGCAAGTTTGTCATCGGTATGGGCGAACGCAAAACGCCCCGTCCCTTCATTGTCTCCTGCGACAAATTCATCTACATCGAGAACTTGGGCAATGATGATGAGGATACCACCAAAAAAGAAGAAAGCGAGGCCGCTGACGAGGAAAAGAAGACGACCCCTGCCAAGGAGAAAATCAGCTTCGCCCTTATCAAGCTCCTTCGTCATACCATCAACGACCTTGCCGACGACAACGATTGGGTCTCCATGGCCGAGGTGGGCAGTCTTATCCTGAAGAAACGTCCGGATTTCGACCCCCGCAACTATGGTTTCCAAAAGTTGACCCCACTGATAGAGTCATGTCCGAAATATTTTGAAGTGGACAAACGAAAAGTGGACAACAGCCATGTCACCCATGTCTTTGTGCGCTTGAAGAAAGGGAAATAGTTTTTCCTTGCTACGTCCCTACACATTCACCGCTCCGCAGTGAGGGCATCTTCCCTTCTGCTTGATTTGTTTCCCACAATTACCACACACATATTTACTCTTTGTGTGGTAAAGATACTGGTATAGGGCTAAGCCAACATAGGCCAACAGGAACAAATACCCCACATAGTACATGGTGGAGATGGTGAAGATGATATAGATGACGGCACAGATACCCAACAAGCCAAGGAGATAGTGCACGGCATCGGTTGTTTGGAGATGCCGGAACGTGTCGTCGACGGCAGCAATCCCCACAATCAGCATTGCCCAGACAGAAGCGAGGAAAAAGCCAAGAAGGGCATTCTGCGAGAAAGGATTCAGCGAGGGATGGAAATAAAACTCCCTCCAGTCATCGGGAGCAAACAGTTGGATGCTCGAATAAAGCGTTGCCGCCATGGCCACCATGATGGTGAGCAAGGTAGGATAGAACGTCTGGATATCCTTGAACAGAACGATATAGGCATGGTGTTTGAGCAACCGCCGCATCCCGTAAACAAAAGCGATAGCTACAAAAATGACGAGGAAAATCAGCAAATGCTCGTTGGAGAAAAAGGAGATAAATTGAGATATGGGGTCGTCGGGCTCCACCGCCTTCAGCATCTCGCTCTCATGAATCCATCCAAATAACCCTTGTGTCTGTGCCAACTGCACCCATACGGAGTCGACGGAGTCGTTGGGCATGATGCGTATATCCGCCACGACAAGCGGTTCGTTCCTATAGACGGCAAAAGAGTCTGTGGGCAGTTGACTGACCGCTTCCTCCGGCATCTGCAGGGTAAGCACCATTGAGTCGGCAGCCACCACAAAGTTGTAGTTCTGCGTATAATGGTGAGTCCGTTCGAAGGCTATGGAATCGAGTTGGTAGTCGGTGAGCGAATCGGTCACGGGATGCGACACATGATTGGGTTTATGGTAGCATCCTGTCAGCAGCAACAAAGCTGCCATCAACACGAAAAGGCTATTCTTATTCAGCATAAACAAGCATCTGACATTGTTGGCAATCAAATCTGAGCGGGAATCTCCGTCCATCAGGCAATACGAGAAAGAGCGGTTCACGCCATGCCGGCCGTTTGCCACCATGTTTGGTACATCCTCCCAACAATCTGCGCAGACAGTGCCGGCACTGCATCAGCAACGGTGCGTCCTGACGGTCTTTCCCCCGTTTGTTGCCCAGTTCAAAGGCTTTTCCGACCTCGTTCAACCCATGTTGGACATAAAAGGCTTTTGCCTGACTGTTGGCCACATTATAGAGGTAGTCATATTGACGATAAATCTTAGGAAACACCTCTGAGATAGCCGGTACGACACCGGACTCAAGCTCTGGTGTGGGTTCCTGTTTGGCAAGGGCCTCGTCAAGCTGCTCTGCCAAATCCCGCCGCATGGCTGTCAGTTGACTCGAAGGTATAAAGCATTGCGCTATCCGGTCGTCCATCGTCAAGTCCTTGAGTTCATAGACCGTGTTGCCCCATTTCGACAACTGCCTGCGGATATTCTCCTCCTGCGACTGCCGGGCAGGTTGTACGTCGGCAGGATTTGTTGTCTGCACATGGATGTCGGTGCCAAGAACAGCAGCCTTCAGAATCAAGCCTCCAGCAGAACGGTCAAGAGCCAAGTCTATCGGGATTTTGCGCTCAGCACTTTGTTTTGCGAGCAACTTATCCATCGCCGCATCCGCATTTCTATAGAGTGCCAATCCTGGCCGTAGTTCCTGAGGCATGTGCTGCGGGAAAATTCGGTTGCCTTCTGCACGGTTGACACGGAAACCTTTCAATTCTCCCTGGCGGTCGAAGAAACAGAGCCCATCGCCATTGGCAAAAGCAGCCAGGCCAGCCACGTTGAAGGAGTCGTGGCGAATTTCCTTCACCTTTCCCATGTATTCACCCAATGCCTTCGGTGTGTCAGGTGAAGCGATGTCGTCACTGTCGCCCTCCAAAAAATAGGTTGTGAAGCCTCTATTGAAAGTCTTACGCAAATCAGGTTTGAAGTGTATAGAGACCTTTCCGAGTGAACTTCTCCGATATTTTCCGCCAGAAGCCGCCACGATACGGTCGAGTTCCTGACTATAGGCCGCCACTACGTTTTTCACATATCCGATGTCCTTCAGCCGCCCCTCAATCTTGAACGATGTCACGCCACATTCCGCCATCTTCTCCAGATGCCGGATGCGGCACATGTCGCGCAATGAGAGCCAATGGCGCGGACGGTCCACCTCTTTTCCATCTGCATCCACAAGCGAGAATTTAAGCCGGCAGAACTGTGCACACTCACCTCGGTTGGCACTACGGGAGAAACAATGTTGAGATGCATAGCACACCCCGGAGAAACTCACACAAAGCGCACCATGCACAAAGGCCTCCAATTCCACGTCGGGGACATGACGATGGATAGCCGCCATGTCGTCCAAAGACAATTCTCGTGCCAGCACTACCCGTGAGAAACCCAACTGTCCGAGCCATGTTACCCGTTCCAGTGTGCGGTTGTCGGTCTGCGTACTGGCATGGATGTCCATTCTCCGACCCAACTTCCGGGACACTTTCCGGATGATACCGACCAGTGCCATATCCTGCACCAATACAGCATCCACCCCACAGGAGCACAAATCAGTGAGCAGTTGCTCCACATCATTGAGTTCCTGCTCGTAAACAATGGTATTGACCGTGACATACACCTTGGCACGAAACCGATGGGCATACCGGCACAGTTGTGCGATATCGTCGGTAACATTCGTTGCACCGGCCCTGGCGCCAAACTGACTTGCACCAATATATACCGCATCAGCACCATGGTCTATGGCAGCGATACCACATTCCAGGTTTTTGGCGGGGGCAAGCAGTTCGAGAGTAGTCATCCTATGGGATTATTTGATGTCGTCGATATTGTAAGGTGTGGCCTGGTAGACGTAATAGTTAATCCAGTTGTTGTAGAGCAGGTTGGCATGAGCCCTCCAAGTGACCAAAGGTTCCTTCGATGGGTCATTGTCGGTGTAATAGTTGCGTGGCACCTCCACGTCATCCCTTGAGTCCTTGTCCCGCCGGTATTCATTATCCAAGGTGTTGGGAGCATATTCCAGATGTCCTGTGATGAAGAATTCCCTACCCTCACGCGCCATGACGATGCTCACGCCACTCTGTGGCGACGAGGCAATAATCTGGAGTTTGGGATTTTGCTCAATATCCTCGCGGTGCACCTCGGTATGACAACTGTGAGGCATATAGAACACGTCATCGAATCCCCGGAAGATGGGGATACGTGTGCTGATGGGATATTGTTGGAACACACCGAATTTCTTCTTTTCCAACGGATATTTGGGTATTCCATAGAAATAATACATGGCTGCCTGTGCCGCCCAGCAGATGTAGAGTGTACTGGTGACATTGGTTTTTGCCCACTCGAAGATAGTGGAAATCTCATCCCAATAGTTGACCTCCTCGAAAGGCAATTGCTCCACGGGAGCCCCAGTGACAATCATGCCGTCAAACTTCTGCTTTTTCAGGATATCGAAATCCTTGTAGAACATCATCATGTGCTCGATGGGTGTGTTCTTGGGCGTATGGCTCTTGAGTTTCATGAACGTCACCTCAAGTTGTAGAGGTGTGTTGGACAACAATCTCACCAAATCAGTCTCGGTTGTGATTTTGATAGGCATGAGATTGAGAATCACGATGCGCAGCGGACGAATGTCCTGCGTATGGGCACGTGAGTCATCCATCACGAAGATGTTCTCCTGCTTGAGGAGTTCGATGGCCGGCAAGCGGTCGGGAATTCTTAAAGGCATCTTTACTTTTTAGTCTTGATTGATTGTTTACCAGAGACTGAGTCTCTGCTCTTTGGGGACAAACATCTTGTCGCCGGGCTTTATTCCAAAGGCATCATACCACATGTCGATATGCTGCAGGGCACCGTTCACACGGTACTTGCCCAAGGAATGCGGGTCGCTCTTGGTGCGGATACGTATTTCAGCCTCGGTGATGTTGTTGGCCCATACACCTGCATAGGCAAGGAAGAACCGCTGTTCGGGGGTAAAGCCGTCGATTACGCCCAATGCCTGTTCCTTCATGGCATTCTTCAAAGCATAGAAAGCCACTTGCAGTCCACCATGGTCGGCCAGGTTCTCACCCAGTGTGAGTTTTCCGTTGGCATTAAGGTCGGGCAGCACCTTGATGGCGGAGAAGAAATCGGCATAACGGTCAGCCCTTTCAGAGAAATTTTTGGCATCTGCTTCTGTCCACCAGTCGGTCATATTGCCGTCCTTGTCGTAGTGTCTTCCCTGGTCGTCAAATCCATGGGTCATTTCATGTCCGATAACCACACCGATGGCACCATAGTTGAAGGCATCGTCGGCCGTCATATCGAAGAAAGGCACCTGGAGGATTCCGGCGGGGAAACAGATTTCGTTGGTAGTGGGATTGTAATACGCATTGACGGT
>CACXDY010000272.1 GCA_902766505.1 uncultured Prevotellaceae bacterium | reverse complement strand
AAGCCTCATTCAAGGCATCACCATTGATGATATCACCTTTATCTTTGACTCCTCGGACCAAAACACGACCCATATCCTCCAACTTGAAGAAATTCAAGCATAGCCGATACTGCGCGAGGATGCTGTCAAAAAGTTCAGGAAGAGAGGCTGCACCAACCAACAATAGAGCCATCTTCTTTATGCGGAAGGAATCTCTAACGGGATTATGACAGCGGTCGATGACCGCCTTGAGTTGAGCGCTCAATCCATAGAAATACACCGGCGAGGCTATCACGAGCATGTCAGCTGCCGCCATTTTCTCATAGATTAGCGACATGTCGTCCTTTTGGAGACAATTATGTTTTTCGTTCCTGAAACAGGCATTGCAACCCCTGCAAGGGTTTACTTTGAAATCATGCACAGACACAACTTCTACATCATGTTTCATGGTAGCCCCCTTGATAAATGCCTCCACCAACAAGTCTGTGTTGCCTCCCTTGCGTGGACTTCCTGAGAGAATCAATATTTTCATTACGTTTTTTGATTTATCAGTTCTGATTCTGCAAAGATACTTATAATTATAGAATCTGTCCATACATTTGGGATATTCTGCACAGTTTTGTGATGAATAGATTCCTGTTCAATCTTTCTACGAGAGTAATAGACATTCATAAAGTGGCAAGATGATGGAAAGGAAAGGGTTTTGTATACTCCGAATGAAAACACTCTTTGAAAATCATGAGATTTTTTAAAAAAAGGTGGCTCAACTATTTGTTGAATCCCTCTTTTTTTATAGTTTTGTGGGGAAAAATAACTTGGTATAAAGATAAGGCATAAATATGCTGTTGTATTGCATTTGGAAGTAATATTGCCATCAACGATTGAAAGAGATTAATTTTGAGAAACATCTGAGAAAACCATACAAGAAGTTCATATAGAAACCGACGACTTACACATGGGAACTTTATATTTTCATCACCTTGAAAGAGCCAATACCTAAGGAACTTATAAGAGAAAAAATTGAAAAGAAGGTCTCATTCATTTACAAAGAATTGATTGATTCATACGAAGATGTGCATAACCACTTATTTCATTAGAATACTTTATAACATCATTTTGACTTACTTCGTTAAAAACTGAGAGTTGATAAAAAAGAAGGAAATGTATAAAAACCCCGAAAAAAATGAAAGAGAGAACGCAAACCATCCTCTTTAGAATCACTGAGGATACAGACACCCATGTCGGCATGATGAACATTTTGGCACTGCTCACTAAAAGTTATATTGAGAGTGCAAGCCCAATTATTAAACCCTATCACGACCTCTTTAAATATATAACCTATAGACCCGCAATCTGTATGGCGACTAAAATTTAAAGAATAAAAATCCACGAACCAAGCAGAACAGGCAGAGTGGAATCTCCCGAAGAGAAAACACATCGAGAATAGAACGCCAATGAGAGGTAATACCATCCATGGTATCCTCCCAAAGGCAGTTGATTCTACATCGGATATAGATTATACTGGTGCTTGAAATCACTGTCTCTCCTCTGAGAATGAGGAAGACAACAACATACGTTAATCCACACCTTTTTACACACTATCAAACATAAGCAGTTATGAAAAACGACAAAGAAACCAACAAGTATGAAGTACTTGATTTTGAAGACCTTCCAAAAGAAAATTGTATCATCAAAGTGATTGGTGTAGGTGGCGGCGGCGGCAACGCTGTAAACCACATGTATCGCACGAGCATTCACGATGTGACATTTGTAAACTGCAACACAGACCGGCAAGCTCTCAACAATTCTCCTGTGCCAGTGCACCTTCAGTTAGGCGAAGGGCTTGGGGCTGGCGGTATACCTGAAGTTGCACGCAAGATAGCAGAAGAAAACGAGGATGACATCCGACGAATGCTCAACGACGGCACAAAGATGTCGTTCATCACAGCCGGTATGGGTGGTGGAACAGGAACCGGCGCAGCACCAGTGATTGCCCGTGTGTCCAAAGAACTCGGCATTCTTACGGTGGGCATCGTCACCATCCCTTTCCAGTTTGAAGGTCCCATCAAGATAGACCAGGCTCTCGATGGTGTCGAGGAGATGGCAAAATATGTAGATGCCTTGCTGGTCATCAACAATGAGCGCCTCCGTCAAATCTACTCCGACATTTCCTTGATTAACGCTTTTGCCAAGGCTGATGACACCTTGAACATAGCAGTCCGCAGTATCACCGAAATCATCACGTTTCACGGACTCATCAACCTCGACTTCAACGATGTGCGCACAGTACTCAAAGATGGTGGTGTTGCCATCATGAGTACAGGCTATGGAGAAGGCGAAGGGCGTGTGAAAAAAGCCATAGAAGATGCACTCAACTCTCCTTTACTCAACGATAATGACGTGTACAACTCCAAGAAGATTCTGCTGAACATCTCATTCTCTGAGGATAAAGAAAACGGCGGTCTGATGATGGAAGAAATGAACGACGTCCACGATTTCATGGCTAAATTTGGCAATGATTACAAAATAAAATGGGGTTTGGCTATCAATCCAGAGATGGGTAAGAAAGTAAAAGTGACTATCCTTGCCACAGGTTTCGGCATAGAACATGTCGACGGAATGTACATGCGCCAGAACAAACATCTACAATCAGATTCCGAACGAATGGCCGAAGAGGAAGAGAAACTCCTGAAACGGATAAAACGACGTGGGGATTTCTATGGGAAAATGACTGATATCCCCTATAAGCGGCGCCCAAACATTTATATATTCAAGCAAGAAGACCTCGACAACGAGGACGTCATTCAGGCCGTGGAAAATACTCCAACCGCTATTCGCTCACGCAAATCGCTCAATCATATCTGTCATATATCCATTGGTGATGAAAAGGAAAGAAAAATCGAATCAAGAGCCTAATTATGTGAATAAAAGTTAAATTATTGCTTTCTTGCGTAAATTTTACGCAATATATTTGGAGTGTATTGAATTTTCGATTACCTTTGCGTCAGAATTACACAATGAAACCAATTTTATTCTATGCGATATAATGAGACGACCCACAAATGGGAATCCGACTACTGGCATCCTGCCATTACCACAGACGCAGTAGTGTTCGGCTTTGATGGAGAGAAGCTCAATGTACTGCTGATTGAGCGTGGTAATGAACCCTTCAAAGGTTCATGGGCTTTACCAGGAGAATTTATCCGACAAGAAGACCAATCGGCCAAAGAAGCGGTTTATAGGGAACTGCATGAGGAGACCAATGTGAAGGACATCTATCTTGAAGAACTTCAATCATTCTCGGACGAGGGCCGCGACCCCCGCGAACGAGTCATTACCATAGCCTTCTTTGCCCTTGTGGTAAAAGACAAGTATCAAATCAAAGGCGGTGATGATGCAAAAACAGCCAAGTGGTTCCCCATCGACAAGTTCCCCAAGTTGGCGTTCGACCATCATAAAATCATCCATGTCGCCCTAGAAAGATTACAGCAGAGGATACACTTCGAACCGATAGGATTTCATCTGCTCGATAAGGAGTTCACGATGCCCCAGCTCCAGAACATCTATCTTGCCATCCTAAATCCACCAGAAGATGACAACAAGTTACGCGACAGGAGAAACTTCCCCAAGAAGATGCTGAAACTCGGTTATATCAAGGAAACTGGCAAGAAAGTGACCGGTCACCCATACAGATCGCCCAAATTATACACGTTCGATGAAGAAGCCTATAAAAAAGCCAAGAAAATCGGAATGAGATTGGAATTCTAAAATCATCTGAAAAAACAATTAACGAACAACTAACATTCACCCAAACAAAAAAGAGAAAATGAAAGGAAAAGCAAAAATTTACAACTTAATCATTGTTGATGAAAGTGGCTCTATGAGTCCTCTAAGAGAAGCCACACTGTCGGGAATCAACGAGACCATCAATTCGATTCGCAGTGCACAAGAAGAATTCGCCACCACACAAGAGCATACCCTGACACTTGTCACATTTGATTCCAGCGCCAACAGGCCCGATGTAAGAACCATGATAGACCATCAGCCAATCCTTCAAGTCAAGGGATTCACGGACTACATGCCTACTGGCTGCACCCCACTCTACGACGCTATGGGAAAATCGCTCACTACCCTACACCATAGAATCAAAGACGACAAGGATGCCACTGCGGTAGTGACAGTACTCACTGACGGCCTTGAGAATTCATCCAGGGAATGGACTGCGTCCGGTCTTCGCCGACTGATAGAGCAATTAAAAGGAGAAGGATGGTCGTTCTCCTACATGGGTTCAGCCCACAATGTCAAGGAAGTAACAGACCTGCTTTCTATTGAGAACGTTGTGGAATTCAGCCATGACAACATCGGTGCCGATAGCACGTGGGCCCGCGAGCAATCATCCAGAAAGGCCTATTACAAAAAGATGGCCATGATGTACAGCGAGGATAGAATATCGTCAAGAGAAGAGATGATGGAAAGGAAGCGCCAATTTGCCAAAGAATATTATGGAAAGAGAGTGACTCCCAGAAATGTGAGGAGTCTTGAAGAAAATGAAATCTTTGTATTTGGAAGCAATGCCTCCGGCATGCATGGAGGAGGTGCCGCAGCATTCGCCATGCAACATTTTGGTGCCGTTTGGGGCCAAGGAGAAGGACTTCAAGGAAGAAGTTACGCCATACCAACCATGGAAGGCCTTCCCGCCATGGCAGAGGCCATCAACCGGTTTGCCCTATTTGCTGAGGAACATACCGAAATGCGTTTCCTCGTAACCCGCGTAGGATGCGGTATTGCCGGTTATACGGCAGAGCAGATAGCTCCAATGTTTAAGGCATGCATACATTTGGAGAATGTAACTCTCCCCTTTGACTTCTGGGAGGTACTTGGACTAAAGATGTTGTAGCATAGCTATATTCTATCATTAGGGGCTTCAATAAAGGGAACTATATATCTGTCACGGGTATATAGTTCCCTAAAATATAATAACAAAAAGTAGTTGTTATTTCCATTTTTTTGTCTACTTTTGCAACCGAAATGAGAAAAAATCAACTATTTGCATATTTATTCATTCTTCTCTTATTGCCTTTAACGGCCATTGCCGCTGAGGGTGATTTCGAGAAACACCTACAGCAGTTTGAGAAAACAGAGACAGCAGAGGATGCCAACAAGCTGTTTTCCCTGCTGTATGACGAGGAACTCACAGATTCTTTATTGCAGTATACATCCAATACACCCAAAGAGACACTCGAGGGCCAAGTATGGTATTGGACTGCAGAATATCTCTATGCCCAGCAGCAATATAAGCGTGCGGCAGAATATGGTAAGAAGGCCCTCCCCCTCCTAAAAGACAAAGAAGGAGAATCCGACTGTCTCAATTTGTTGGCCGTCATCTTCATCCGTTTGACGGATTATAGTTCTGCGGCAGAATATGCCAAACGCTGTTATGCACTCGACATGAAAAGCGGCGACCCCGACATGATGTCGTCAAGCCTCAACACATTAGCAGCTATCTACATGAGTGCCAACCAGCCCAAAGAAGCGGAGAAATATATTCTCAAAGGATTGGAAGCAGCCGGAAAAGCCGGCAACCCATCCCGTCAGGCAGTGCTATTGGGCATGGCTTCAGAAGTCTATCATGCCTTGGGAGATGACAAGCAATCACTTAACTACGCAGAGAAGTCCTATCAGTTGGAGAAGCAGTTGGGACATGAAGACAAAGCGATGCTGCGGCTCTCACAAAAAGCGTCAGCCCTGATAGGATTGCACAACTACGAAGAGGCTGAAAAGGTGCTGAAAGATGTCATTCCCGCTTTGCGTCAGATAGGCGATTTTCATTCGTTGGCCATCGCCGACAACAAGATGGGCATGTCGCTCCTCTGCCAGAAGAGAGAGGACGAAGCCGTTTCCTATTATAGAGAAGCCGCACAGTTGTTGCAGAAGATGGGTGACATGGCCAACGAGATGCATTCACGTCGTGGTTTGTACGAAAGCCTCTGGAATACCCAACCCGATAGTGCGAAAGTGGAACTCGACCGTTTCAACGACCTCAAAGATTCGCTTTACAACAATGCTTCAGCCGAAAGTCTTGCCCGCTACAACGCAGAGTTTGGCAACGACTGGCTGCAAAAGGAAAACGAGGCGGAACGTGCCGCCAAGCGTAGGACCATCATTGGCAGTGTGGGAATTGCACTTGCCCTCGGTCTATTGGCTTTTGCTATCTGGTGGGTGATGTCACGCCGCCACAAGCGCCAAAAGCAGATTAATGAGGAACTGACAGCCAATATCGATGAACTGCGTGAAAAATATCAGCAGTTGGCCATTGATTATGACCAAGTACTGGCCAATCAGAACAGCCAGGAGCAGCCAGAGGAATTAAACACTGCCGACAGAGAGTTTCTCGACAAGGCCATCAACACCGTCAACACTTTGATGCACAAAGGAGAGGTTGATGCTGAGAGTGTGGCAAGGGAGTTGGGCATGAGCCTTTACCAATTCCGTCAGCGACTGACCAACGTCACGGGTGAGAAGCCCCAGGATTTCATTACCATGCTCCGGATGAAACGAGCACAACATCTGCTTGACCATCATCCCGAACTCAACATCACGGAGATTGCCGTTCTCTGCGCATACAATGACACGCCAAACTTCACCCGTGCTTTCAAGAAGTATTTTGGCGTTACTCCCACACAATATCTTGCCAATCAAAAAAGACAAGAACCATAAAAACCTAATTGCATATTTTATGCATATACTCCCATAAATCACTGATTTTTGGGAGTATTTTTGCTTTTTTGTTATTAGATTTCACGAAATGATAAGATTATTTCACGAAATGATAAGCCTTTCGAAGCCATCGCAGCGTACCTTTGCAAAAAAATAATCATCATCATTTTATTTACATCAATTCATTAACCCTTTTAATTTATTATTATTATCATTATGAAAAAGTCAGTTATTTTTGCAGTGGTTGCAATGGTTGTTATCGCTTTAACCTCCTGTGGTGGAGGTGTCACCAAACTTGAGGGCGAGCCTGTTGAGACACAGTATTACTCGATGATTATTCCACAAGCTTGGGAGCAGAATGCCAACAACAAGGACGAGAATTTCCGTATCCAGAAGAAGTTGGAAGACGGTTCTTGGTGCACCATGACAATCTATGCTTATCCTGACAGGCAAAGCGAACCTGCTGAAGCCAACTCCGGCAATGTGAATGCAGGATATGTTGACAAAGGCGACATCAAGTTCGGCAATACCACATACAACGTAGCTGTCAAAGAAGCAGAGAAACCGACTTCCAATCTTTACACCAAACTTACAGAGAAAGGATTGTTGCTCATCTCCCTTTGGAATGGTTCCTTCGAGGATCCTGAGGTGAAAGCCATCATCGAAAATATTACACTGAAATAATCAAGCATTAATTGAAATATAACGACCATCCGCGAACGGGCATTTTATTGAATGCTTGTTCGCGGATGGTATTGTCGGCTATCTTTCAAGACAGGTAAAAGAAAGTTGAATCCCCTTGAGAAGATTTATCAAAAATAAGTGTTACCTTTGCATAGTATTATGAAAGATAAATCAGAGGAATTTAGTGAAGAAGATATACGTATGAAGCAGGTAATCATTGCAGCGTTGTTAATTATATCATCAGTTGTGCAAGCACAAAATTGGGAGTGGATTTCCAATCAAGTAGATGTGGAGAACAATGCCGACACCAATAAGTCGGTGGTCTATGACCTGTGGAAATCATTTATTGAGGCACATGATGATAGTACGACATGCTTCCCTCAATGGAACGAAGAGGATAGACTCAGATGGAAACAGGCCGATTTGATTAGTTGTGAAGGCTTCCTGAATGCAAATCTTTATGCCTATCTCAATAAGGTTTTGGAGATACGGCCGGAAAACGGCGTGTATGTCATCCGTTCCATGTTTTATACACCATACAATGACGACAAAGCGATATTT
>CACXDY010000271.1 GCA_902766505.1 uncultured Prevotellaceae bacterium | reverse complement strand
GAGCAAAGGGAGTGCAAACCGAATGCAGAGTCAAGCTTGCTTGCTATGCTGAGGTGCAGCCTACCTTCGCTTTTTCTGAGAGCAAAATTAGTGCAAAAAAAATGACCCTGAAAAGGATTATGCCTAAAGTGAAGGGGATTTTTCCCTAATCTGCATGAGGGGTTTGCCCCCTATGCAGGGGGGAGATACGTCAAAGTATTAAATATCCAGGCTACCTAATAGAAATCAATGATAAGGCCGATGAGCAAACTTTTCCTCCAGTTTTCGCTAAACACTAAAGAAAAAGAATTCTTTATTGGAAAGATAAATAGTTTTTTTTAAATTTGCACCATCAAACAAACTACCCTAATAACCATGTCATCTCTTATTCCTTTCACTCTGAAATATTCCCAGAGATTTACTACAGCTGTTCTGGTCTTAGTTATTTGTCATCTTTCCGTACATGCACAACGACTGCAGCAGCCGTTTGACCGCGGTGTGGTGGCGGTCTATCGTTCTGGTGGCCGCAGCGTCACCTCGTCGGGCGGCACAGGCTACCTCATCTCCTGGCGCAAGTTGGCACAGGAGCCGGAAGGCACGACCTATAATGTTTACAAACGCTCAGCAGGTGCTACTGAATTTACGAAGATGAATGCCACGCCCCTGCGAACGACCAACTACAAGCCGTCGTCACTCACGCCTAATACCGAATATGCCGTCACTGCTGTCAGTCCCGACGGTTTGGAGGGCAACATGAGCAAGCCTTTCTTTTATAAATCCCAGCCTTGGCCCAACGTATGGCTGAACATCGACTTCGACAACAACGTGATACATCGCAACGACTACCGCACGAAATACTGCTGGCCTATGGACACCGATGGCGACGGAGAGTATGATGCCATGGTGGTAGACCGCCTCTTTGCCGGCGGTGTGTCGGATGATGCCGAAAACACGGAGAACACCGCCACCACCTCTCACAAGCTACAGGCATATACTTACGCGGGCGAACTGCTTTGGACCGTGGACATGGGACCGAATGTGAATATCTGTGGCGGTCAGAACGACATGGTTGTAGCATGGGACATCAACTGCGACGGGCGCTGCGAAGTGATGGTACGCAGCAGCGACGGCACCCGCTTTTGGGACAAGCAAAACAACACCTGGGGCAAATATGCCATGGGCAGTGATGTTGCTGACGTCGATGGCGACGGCATCGTGGACTACCGCACACAAACGGTGCGCAACCGGCCTTTCTACATCAGCGTCATCGACGGTCTGACTGGAGAGGAGATTGCCGCCAGCGAGTTGAAATACGACGAGGTTCATGACGGCAGCGACCACTACACGCGAACCTCACGCCCCAACTACATGAGTGACGGTTACTCTGCCATGGATGGCCATTTCGCTATTTGCTATCTCGACGGCATCCACCCCTCCCTGGTGATGGAATGCCTGGATCGCGACAACAACAAGACCCACCACAATTATGTTTTCACCTGGGACTACGACTGGAGCAGCGGCAGTCCGTCGAATTGGCACCACTCACATACTTGGAGCCGCAACGACAAGACCCCGTGGCCTGCAGAGTTCCATCAGCTGCGCGTAGCCGACGTTGACGGAGACGGCACCGACGAGATGATTCAAGGAGGTTACTCGGTGAATCCCCACACGGGATGGTTCGCCAGCCCCGGCATCGGCCATGGAGACCGCTTCGTCCTTTCCGACATCGACCCCGACCGTCCCGGCCTTGAGGTTTATGCCATCCAGCAGAGTTCGTTGCTCGGACAGGTTCTCTACGACGCCCGCACTGCAGAGCGCATCAAGGAGTGGTATCTGCCCAGCGTTTACGATGTGGGGCGGGGCACCTGTCTCGACATGGATGCCTCACACAAAGGCTACGAGATACTGAGTTACGTAGATGACTACGTATATGACTGCAAGGGCGAGCGAACCGGCCAGACCCGCACAGGGTCGATGTTTGAAGGCTGCTGGTGGGACGGCGACCTGCAGCGCGAATGGCTCAATTCCCCCGGCGGCAGCGGTTGGGGTACGAACCTGATGGTGTCGAAGGTGCTTGGTGACCGTTTGGCGGAGTTTTCACAGGAGAGCAACTGGGCCGCCCATGCCGCCACCGGCACCCGTCCTGCCTTCATGGGCGACATCATAGGCGACTGGCGCGAGGAGGTTATCCTTGCCAAGCAAAACGCCGAGAGCTGCACAGGCCTTGTGGGATACACCACGGCCATGCCTACCAATTACAGCATCTATTGCCTTCAACAAGACCCCCACTACCGGGGTGACTGCACCACGCGCGGCTATTACCAACATCCCAATACCGGTTTCTATCTCGGAGGTGACATGCCTATGCCGCCCTACCCACCAGTGTTTCATACAGACCTGCGTTGGAAGCGCGGATCAACCTCGGGATTGAGCGAGGGTGTCAACCTTGACGATGGTTTCGCCACTTTTGATATGGCGAATCCCGCACCCTATGCCGAGGGCAAAAGTCTCATCTTCGACATCTATGGCGACAACAGCTCAAGGATTTGGGTAGACAAACCCATGAATGCACCGGTCATCTACCTGATGACCCCACGGGGCCACGACTATGAAATCATGAGCCAACACCTGGGGGCGACGGATGGCATCATCACAACAGGCAGCGGCTCGCTGATCAAGTCGATGCAGGGCATGGCATATTTATCCGGTTGGCTGCGACACACCGGGCCAACCATCATCAGCGAGGGAATGCTGCGGGTGAACGGCGACATCGCCGGACCAGTGGAACTGCGTGCACGTGGCACCTTGAGTGGCAACGTCACCTTGAAGGACACCATCATCTTTGAGGGGGCAATAAACCATGAAGGCTGTAGATTGATGCCTGGAAACGAAATCTCACCAGATGGAGTCATAAGTTCCAAGAAGAGCGTCACACTGCCTGGCAATGTGTATCTAGAAGTGGTGGCATTAAGCATAGGCAACTCTCATGGTACATTTCCTATATGCGGCAGCCTTCAGGTGGAGGGAGACCTGACTTTCAAAGGCACCAATTATATTTCTGTGAACCTACAAAACAATGAAGAGGCAGAATATGTCATTGCCTCATGCTCCGGCACGATGACCTGTGACCCGTCGAAGTTGAAGACTCGAGGGTTGGAGGGCATCAACTACGACCTCGTCGTGAAGGACAACAAACTGGTACTCGTCATCAACGGAAGCCGCGCTCCTCAGCAGGGTGTTCTGTGGTATGGGTATGAAAGTAATGTATGGGACTACAAGTCGCAAAATTTTGATTTCAACGGTTCAACGGCTTTCGTTGCCGGCGATGCCGTGGTGTTCGACGAACAGAGTTTGCAGAAGAATATTACCGTCAACGAGATGATGGTCACCGGTGGCGTCACTTTCAACTCCGGTACCTATACCCTTTCCGGCGAGGGTGGCATCAGCGGTGAGGGTGATGTTACCGTGAATCGTGATGCCCATTTGACACTGAACATGAAATACAGCGACTATACAGGCAAAACCATCGTGAACGGCGGAACGCTCACAGTACCCAACTTCTATGATGGTGGGAACAAGAGCGCCCTCGGAGCCGCTACTGCTGCCAAGGACAACCTGCAACTCAACGGCGGCACACTGGTACTGAGCAAGGAGAACATGGGCACCGACCGCCAGTTCACCGTAACCGACACTGCCACCATACGCATCACGCAAAGCAACAGTTCGCTCTCGCTGAAAGGGGCTGTCAGCGGTTCGGGATATCTCGTAAAAGACGGTGCCGGACAACTGAACTTCACATACGGAGGCGTCAACAACTTCGCTGGCCTGATAGTGAAAAAGGGCGTGGTGGCACAAGGTGCCTGGAACTCCACCTTCGGCCGTAACGGTTCGCCGATGCTGCTTGCTGGTGGTGAGGTGCGGCAACTTGATGTTAACAGCACCTCTACCGTGCCTGTCTTCAACCATGCGGTAACTGTAGCAGAAGGCACGACAAACAAGATTGTCGGCTCTTCTCGCGGTAAACTGAACGGTAGTGTGACAGGAAAAGGTGCGCTGACCATCGTGTCGAAATATGTGCGCTGCGACATCGGCCTTGACTTCAAGGACTTTGAGGGCACGCTGACTGCATCTGGAAGCCAATGGCGCCTGATGAGCAATGTCACCAACATGTCGAAAGCCACGTTGAAGGTCGATGCTGCCACCAACATCGCCCACTATTCCGGAGGCAGCGGCAACCAGCAGTCTGCCACTCTGAAAATCGGTGCCATTGAAGGCACTGCCACTGATGGCGTATTGGAAGGTCAGACCACTTATCGTATCGGCTATCTCGACAAGGACATGACGTTCTCTGGCCTTTTCAAAGGCACGTCCGTTTTCAAAGAGGGAAAGGGGCGCCTAACACTAAAGAGCACTGGCAGCACGTCGCCTATCACCGTCAACGGCGGTATTTTGGAACTGAGCAACACCTCGGCTGTAACAGTCACAACAGGAACTATTAACGTGAACTCCACAGGTGTCATCACCGGCACTGCCTCTGTTCAGAACCTCACATTGAAGAAAGGTGCCACAACACTCTGCCAGTTGAATGCTTATGGCAACTCGTGCCTCACGGTGAAAGGTAATCTCAAGCATGACGGCGACACTATCCTTGTCGTCATTCCCACGACACGACAGCTGGAGGTCGGCAGCGAAATCACCGTCTATAAAGTCAACGGCACACACACAGGCAACTTCATCGTGAAGGTGGATGATGGCGGCGTGGGATATGAGTTTGACAGTTCGACGCTGCTTACCGACGGCAATCTGCGTGTCACTGCCATAGTGAATAATATTGATGTCGTCTTCGCCGACAACGACCTGGTAGATATCCATACCGTCGGTGGCACCTGCCTCTTCACCCGCAAGCCCTATGCAGCAGCACGTGCGTCGTTACGCCGGGGCACATATATCGTCGTCCGCGGCAATGTGTCACGCAAGATAATTATAAGATAGTGAAATACATAATGAGACACAAGACATGAAAACAACCCCCATGACAATGGCGATAATGGTGCTGTCCACTCTTGTTGTTACAACGAGTATGGCACAAGTGAAATCAACAAAAGAGCACAGGGCACTCATCAAGCAACATTGTTACACTGACTATAAGCAAATGTACAAGCAACCGGAGGGAGGCGCACTCATCTACCCATACATCACTCCCGGCAGCCATCAATATGCGCGTGTGCTGTGGGACTGGGACTCCTGGCTTTCGGATGTGGCCCTGCGACAGATTCTTGCTGATACTGGAACGGATGAGGACCGACGCGAAGCACTTGCGTATGAACAAGGATGCGTGCTGAACTATTTGGCATACACATCTCTGGAAGATGGTTACATGCCGATGGTGGTGGATGCAGAAAGCGACCCTGCCAAGATGAAGCCAAAGGACATCTACTCGACCAACATGCACAAGCCAGTCATCGCCCAGCATGCCGCCTTCATCACCCAACAAGGCGGTGGTGACGCAACCTGGCTCCGAGAGGGGTTCCCCCGCATTCAGGCTTTCATCCGCAACTATCAGGAGCATCACTGCCACAAAGCCACCGGTCTTTTCTATTGGCAGGATGACCTTGCCATTGGTGTGGACAATGACCCCTCGACATTCTTTCGCCCCAAAGGGAGTTCAGCAAGCATCTATCTGAATTGTCTGATGTTCAAAGAACTGCGGGCAATGGCTTATTTGGCCCGACAGTTAAATCTCATCGATGATGCCAACCGCTACGAAAATGACGCCCTGCAACTAAAGAAAGCCGTGCAACAATACTGCTGGGACGAGAAGGACGGCATGTACTACTCGGTGGACCTCAATCTCTTGCCCTATACGGGAGAGCCGCAAATCATCTTTGGAAAGCCATTTGTACTACATGAGGGCGCCCCACGCGATTATCCCTGCCTCATACAACGCATAGGGTGCTGGTCGGGTTTCATGACAATGTGGGCAGGCATTGCCACACAAGACCAAGCCAGGCGCATGGTCAGCGAGAATCTGACAGATGAAAGCACCTTTTGGGCTCCCTACGGAGTTCGCACACTATCACAGCAGGAGAAAATGTACAATCTGCGTGCCACCCATAATCCAAGCAACTGGCAGGGACCTATCTGGGGCATCTCAAACTACATGGTTTTCCGTGGTCTGACCGACTTCGGCTTTAAGAAAGAGGCCAGACAAATGGCAGAGAAGACCATCGCCCTCTTCGGTGAAGACATACGTAAGGAAGGCGCCCTCCATGAGTATTACAACCCAGAGAATGGCGCCCCCATCATGAATAAAGGTTTTCAGAACTGGAATTATCTCGTGCTGAACATGCTCGCCTGGCTGGAAAAAAGGCTTGTCATCCATGAGTTTTGACATTGTTTACACAACTAAAAATGCCCAATTAACGAAAGACGGCTCTGTTTCGGCTATCCTCTTAAGAACTCCAGCACCGCTTGATTGAACTCCTGCGGGCATTTATTGGCAATAAAGTGATTTCCCTGGATGAAAACGAGTTGGGCATCGGGAATACTGCGGGCAATCAGGCGTGTGTGCTTCTCCTTAATCATATCCCTAGTACCGGCTATCACAAGGGTTTTAGCCCGTATTCCTGCAAGTTCTGCCGGCAATACATTCGGGTCATTGACCATCAATCCCAACATTTCTGCATTCAGCCGGGCAGATTCTCTTTTTTGGGCAAACAGGCTCGCCATTCTATATCCAATTTCGATAGGGATTTGCACCGAGCGTTTCACACCTTTCGCATCCAAGTTGGCCCCATTAAGAATCAGGCGGTCCACACGGTCGGGGTATTTCAACGCAAAAATCATGGCGATGTTACCACCATCGGAAAAGCCCAGCAGATGCGCCTTCGCGATATGGTGCGAATCCATGAAACAGAGCAAGTCGTCCGCAAACTGTCTGATGGTGAAGGGTGCATGGCCTCTCGGCGTTTTGCCATGTCCTCTAGTGTCAATGGCATAGACATGATAATAACGGGCAAACTCATCCATCTGTCCCTGGAAATAGTCACAGTTCTCCCCATTGCCATGGAGGAGAATCAATGCTTCTCCCCCACCCTTTTCCATGTAAAAATGTTCAATATCCATCACTTCTCACTTGCCAATCATTTTTAAGAACCGTTTGTCGTTCATCTGCTCATTGGTGATGTATTCGCCATTGTGGAAGAGGGCGTAGGTCGTGACAGGAGTGGGAGCATTCTGAGCCTCTTCCTTGCTCAGGAGATGGATAGCCCGAAATGGTATGCCCTGTTGTTTGGCGACAGCGTCGACAACAGGAACATATTTGGCATTGAACGGACATTGGCTGGTGAAATACAGCACATACCCACCATCTTCGATATGCGGATGCTTAGCACATTCCTTGAATCTGGGAATTTCAGCGTCTGCCGAAAAAGGTAAATACCATAGTTGGATACCGTTATCAGCCTCATCGCATACGGAGAAGCCTTTGTACTTCAGGAATTTCGGGTCGGCCAGAAAAGGTTTTTTCTTCGCTGAGGAAAGAATGCACAATCCCATTTTCCCCTTTTCCTTGCTGTCGCGGATACATTCATCAAGCAAGTCGTTGGAATAGCCATGGCCCTTGAAGCTGCCAGACACCCATAGACAGTCGATATACATGTAATGGTCGGCCACGATGGGGTTCCAGGCATTCTCGGCTGGGATATACTCGATAAAACATTTTCCCCGCTCAACGCTTTTTAGAAACACCAGTCCCTCATCAAAACGGTCGGACAGCCATGCCTTCTTGGATGATACCTGGGCATCCTTATTGTTGGAAATCGCACAACAGATATGTTCTGCGTCAATGTTCTCCCTTGTCAATTTAATGTACTCCATAAATGATGCATTAACAATTATCTCGAAGAGTTCGAATCAAACATTGTCATACGTAACTTTAGGAACAATCGGCTTAGCATCAGCTTTCACTTAAGAATTAAGCTTCTCGCTTACGGCAGAAAGGCCTTCAAAGTTACATTTGTTTTTCTCTCTATTGGTTGAAGACTTCAAAAGTACGAATTTTCTGCCAAATGAGAAATAATAATTATGTTTTTTACCCAATCACTATAGAATCAAATATCCGCTGAAAACAACCATGGCTATTTCTCCTATGTTTAGCCTTAATTAATTTGTATGAACGGAGGAAAATATATAAATTTGCAAAAAAATGTAAAGAGATGAAAAAAGCGATTGTCACACTCTGTTTGGCCGCATGCTGGATTTATCCCCATGCCGCCATGGCTCAACGCAGCAATCATACAGCAACCGACACGTTGGCCAAGGCAGCCCATTTCAGTGGTGGCTCCACTGACAAAGTGACACAGGAGAGAATGAACAAGGGATTGGTAACCAATTCCCTGAGTGCCTTGAGCGGACAGGCTGCCGGTGTCCAGGTGGCCAATGGCGAGAACCGCATGGCCATGCTCAGTTCCGTGCGCGTGCGCGGCACCACCTCCCTCACGGGAGGCAACGACCCGCTGGTCATCATAGACGGAGTCTCCTCCGACCTTGCCACCCTGTCGTCAATCTATCCTGCCGACATCGAGAGTTTCAACATTCTGAAAAATGCCGCTGAGACTGCCCAATATGGTTCCCGAGGTGCTTCAGGCGTGATAGAGGTAACCACCAAGAAAGGAAAAGGAGGAAAGTTCCACATCTCTTACGACGGCAACATCGGCATGGAGTCGGCCTACCGCTTTGTAGACATGCTCGACCGCGACGGATACATCAAAACGGCCCAATCTCTGGGATTGGATTACAATGACGGCGGCTACGACACAAACTTTCAGAAATCACTGACACACACGGGACTGGTGCAAAGCCACCACGTAGCCTTTGGTGGTGGAACAGAAAGCAGCAACTACCGTACCTCGATTGGTCTGATGGACCATAACACCGTGATCCGCAACAATTCCTATTACAACTTTGTGGCCAAGCTCGACATCTCGCAGAAAGCATTCGAAGACAAGCTCTCCATCGACCTGGGTGTTTTTGGTTCCTCGCAGCGCAACAAGGAAATATTTGACAAGCAGAAACTGTTCTATTCCGCGGCAGCCATGAATCCAACTTTCCTTGACGACAAGACATCCGATGGAGGGTGGCAATCAAACACAACGGCCTCGCAAATCAACAACCCGATGGCCCTGATGCGCGAACAAGACCATCAGAAATTCCTCAATTTCAACACCCACATGAAACTCGCCTATGACATCTGGCCCAATCTTCAGGTGAGTGTTTTCGGCTCCTACTCCTTTACGAGTTCGGAGCGTTCGCAGTATCTACCCACCTGGGTATGGGCGCAAGGGCAAGCCTACCGTGGCGAAAACAAGAGTGAGGACTGGCTTGCCAACATCAAAGCCGATTATTGGTGGGATTTCGACACAGAGCACCGAATTGAGGTGACAGGCCTCGGTGAATACCAAGTGAGCACACTATCCGGATTCTACACCACCGTGAGGGGATTCACCACCAATGAATTCGGTTACCACAACCTTCAAGCCGGAGCACTCCGTCCCTACGGAGGTACGGGGTCGAGCTATGAGAAACCAGCTCTTGCCTCACTCATGGGAAGCATCAAATATCTGATGTGGCACCGCTACACCATCGGGCTGAACGTACGTGCCGACGGCAGCAGCATGGTGGGCAAGAACAACCGCTGGGGCTTTTTCCCATCTATCTCCGCGGAATGGGACGTACTCAAGGAAAGTTTCATGCAGGGAGTTCCATACATCAGCCAGTTGAAGGCACGTATCGGAAGCGGTATCTCGGGCAACCTCGGCGGTATCGACTCCTATAATTCCCTGCAGATGTTCACCCCCTCAGGCATTGTACCTGTGGCAGAATCACCTATCGTAACCCTGGGATATACCAGCAATGCCAACCCCGACTTGAAATGGGAGACCCGTGGAACCTTCAACATCGGTGTGGACATGGGCCTATGGCGCAACCGTCTGGTGATGACCGCTGAATACTACTACTCACGGACCCGCAACATGCTCTATCTTTACGATGTCAGCGTCCCCCCATTCCCATATGAGAAGATGCTCGCCAACCTCGGGAAAATGAGCAACAGCGGTTTTGAGCTTGGACTGGGAGTCACCCCCATTGAAACCCGCGACCTGCAGCTGAACCTGAACATGAACCTGTCGTATCAGCGCAACAAACTCATCTCACTATCCGGTGAATATAAAGGACAGCGAATGGGTGCCAACGACATCACGGCCATCGGAACACTCAACGGTGCCGGATTCCATGGTGGCAGCAACATCATCTTCCAAATCGTAGGACAGCCCATCGGCGTGTTCTACCTGCCCCACTGCACAGGAATCGTTGCCCGTGACGACGGCACTTATACCTATGAGATAGCAGACCTCAACAAGGATGGTGTGGGCAATGGTGACGACAAGTATATCGCCGGACAAGCCACTCCCAAATGGACACTTGGTTCCAATATCAGCCTGCGCTACCGCGACATCGACGTCTCCCTGCAGATAAACGGAGCCTTCGGTCACAAGATATACAATGGAACCGCCCTTACCTATATGAACATGGGGTCGTTTCCCGACTATAATGTGATGAGCAATGCGCCATCAAGAAAAATATACGACCAGGCCGTCACTGACTACTGGCTTGAAAGCGGCGACTACCTCAATTTCGACTACCTCACCATCGGCTGGAACATTCCCGTCCGCAAATACACCCGCCACATCAACACGCTGCGCATGGCTTTCAGCATCAACAACATCGGCACCATCACCTCTTACAGTGGTCTCACGCCCATGATTAACAGCTATGTGGTGAGCAATACCCTCGGTATCGATGACAAGCGCAGCTATCCTCCTTACCGTTCCTATTCAATTGGTGTAAGCATATCCTTCTAACCCAAACAGACACTTCATCATGAGAAAATACTTCATCCTGGCCATCGCCACCGTCACCCTCACCGCCTGTCTCGATGAAAACCCACGCGACAGAATCGACGAAGACTTTGCCTTCAGCGATGCCGCAAACTTGTATCTCAATACTGTGGCCAATCTTTACAACTACATAGGCGGCAACAGCGACTCACAAGGACTGCAAGGAACCACCCGCGGTGTCTATGACCTCTGCACATTCACCACCGACGAGGCCATGCTGCCCACCCGTGGAGGCGACTGGTATGACGGCGGACTGTGGCAGTCGCTGTACCTGCATACCTATAACGGCGGCACCCAGCCTGTAGAAGGAACCTGGGATTACCTCTACAAGGTGATTATGCTCTGCAATCAGGCTCTGGAAAAGTTAGGAGCCCACAAAAGCCTGCTCACCACAGATGAATATGTCGCCTATACTTCAGAGGTAAAGGCTCTGAGAGCCATGTTCTATTACTATCTGCTCGACCTATACGGCCAGGTGCCCTACGTGACAGCCACGACGACCGATGTCAGCAGTATCCACCAAATAAGCCGCAGCTCCCTCTTCGACCATGTCTGGACAGAACTCACCAATGCCCTTCCCCACCTGGCCTATGCAAGAAGCAATATAGAAGGCATTTACTATGGCCGCATGACAAGGCATGTGGCCTGGATGTTGCTGGCCAAGATGGCACTCAATGCAGAAATCTGGACAGACGACGACTGGACCAACAACAACCATGAGTCGGGCAGCGACATCACCCTCGACTGCGAGGGTCACCGTCTGAATGCCTGGGAAGCCTGTATTTACTGGTGTGACAAACTCACCCAAGCCGGGTATCGATTGGAGGACGACTACAGCACCAACTTTGCCATTTACAATGAGATATCCCTCGAGAACATTTTTACCATCCCGATGGATAAAATCCGCTACAAGAACATCTTCGTCAACCTGTTCCGTTCCAGGCATTATAACCACGGGGGAGCATTGGGCTTTGCTTCAGAGAACGGCACATCGGCCACAGTGAGTGCCGTGCGCACCTATGGCTATGGCACCAATGAGGTGGACAACCGCTATGCCCTCAATTTCTATTCCGACACGGTGTATGTGAACGACGACATCGTCCGTCTTGACAACCGCCAGCCATTAGTGTACGAACCGCTGAAGGTGGCCCTTGACCTCACCTCCACACCATACGAGAAAACGGCAGGTGCACGTATGAATAAATATGAGATAGACATCACAGCCTACGAGGACGGACAACTTCAGGACAACGACATCGTCATCATGCGATATGCCGATGTCCTGCTGATGATAGCAGAAGCCAAGGTCCGCAACGGAGAGAATGGAGACAACGAGCTCAATGCCGTCCGTGCCCGTGTACATATGCCCGCACGCAGGGCAACACTCGACAACATCCTCGCTGAACGGCTCATGGAACTGCAATGGGAAGGTTGGCGCCGTCAGGACCTGGTGAGATTTGGCCGTTTCCATCAAGCCTACGACCAGCGTATCCCACTTGACAATGAGGGCGACCGCCATACCACCGTGTTCCCCATCCCCTTCCGCGCCATCAACCTAAATCCCAATCTGAAGCAGAATCCGGGTTATTAGCATCCTCCATTCATTTTTCACGTAAGAACAAGCCTATTTTTGTCGCAAATATGCAAAAAGACACGTTTTTTTGCATATTTGCGACAAATCTTTATTTTTTTTCGCATAAAATCAATAATTTTGCAAGTGAAATAATTTAAACTTAAAACATTTATCAAATCAACAATTTTAAATTCTTTCACTTTTATGAGGAAGCATTCATTCCTGACATCCTCTCTGGCCGTCGCCATGGCGATATTCAGTTCGGTGGCGGCCATGGGGCAACAAACGGATTCCAAGTCAATTGACTGGAAAAAAGAGCTCACCGACCGCGTCGAACTTCACGGATATGCCCAGGGCGGCTATTCCTACGACGATGCCACCGGAAAGACAAACAGTACTTTCAATCTCAAGCGCACGCTCTTCTGGGCAAAAGGCAGGATAACCGACCGGTTCTCCTTCATGTTCATGCACGATTTCTCCAGTGTGGTGCAAGAGTATTATCTTGACTACCGCATCACGCGTGGAAATGGTCTCAGTGTCAGGCTTGGTCAGTTCAAGCACAGTTACAGTTTGGAGAATCCCTTATCTCCCACCATGCTTGAACTGATAGACGTTTATTCCCAAGCAGTTTTATATCTTGCCGGCGAGGGTCCCGACCCGTTGAACGGTGTCAACTATGGCCGTGACCAGGGAATCATGCTTTATGGTGACCTTTTCAACAACCATATCCACTACGAGTTGGCCGTTATGAATGGCCAGGGTGTCAACCGCAAGGACGGCAACAGCGACAAGGATGTGATTGCCCGTCTGGAATACAAGCCGGTCAATGGCCTGCGTTTCGTAGCCTCCGCCCAGAAGGGCCGTGGCCATGCCGTAGGTACAGCCGCCTGGAATCCAGGAGTGCAACTTGGTGACGACTATCGTCGGGACCGCATCAGTGCCGGTGCCGAGTTGAAGAGCCCGCATCTTAATGTCCGCGCAGAATATCTGGCAGGAAAGGATGGTGACGTGACAAGCCGGGGCGCTTATGTGACCACCAGCATCCCCATTGTCAAAGGATTGGATTTGGTGGCATCCGCCGACTATTACAACCGCAACCCCGAAATGGATTATTATCAGACCAACCTGACAGGTGGTATCCAATACTGGTTTTTCAAGAAATGCCGCTTGCAGATGCAATATACACGCTGCCTCAGTCATTTCTCCAATGACTACAACTGGCTTCAGGCACAAGTTCAGGTAGCATTCTAATCATCTTGCAAACGACCTTAACCATAAAGAGCAAAAATCATGATTATCAAAATTCTTTTCACCATCATCTTCCTTGCCGTGATGGTGGGTGTGGGAGTATACTCACGCAAGCAGGCAGGAACAGTTGACGGATTCGTCCTTGGCGGCCGGGCCGTAGGTCCCTGGCTCACCGCATTTGCCTATGGCACGAGCTATTTCTCTGCCGTGGTGTTCGTGGGCTATGCCGGACAGTTTGGTTGGAAATACGGAATGTCGAGTGCCTGGATAGGTGTGGGCAATGCTGTCATCGGCTCACTTTTGGCCTGGCTGCTTCTTGGCCGCCGCACGAAGATGATGACCCAGCACATAGAGAGCCGCACCATGCCCGATTTTTTTGGAACACGTTACCAGAGCGAGTGGCTCCGCGTGACGGCATCCATCATTGTCTTTGTCTTCCTCATTCCCTATACAGCGGGAGTATACAAAGGCATCTCCACTCTTTTTGAGATGGGATTTGGCATCCCCTATGAATACTGCGTCATCATCATGGCTATCCTCACTGCTGTCTATGTCATACTCGGAGGATACAAGGCAACAGCCATGAACGATTTCGTGCAAGGAGTCATCATGCTTTTCGGCATCGTGGTGGTGATTGTCGCCGTACTCAACTCACAGGGCGGTCTCTCGGCAGCCGTGACCAAGATGGCCTCTCTGCCCGCCGATGACGGTTCGGGCAACGGCGGATTTGCCACATTGTTTGGACCAGACCCCTGGAATTTGCTGGGTGTGGTGATACTCACCTCTCTCGGTACATGGGGACTTCCACAGATGGTGGGCAAGTTCTATTCCATCACGGATGAAGATGCCATCCGCCGCGGCACCGTCATCTCCACCGTTTTTGCCTTTATCGTGGCAGGCGGATGCTATTTCCTCGGCGGCTTTGGCCGTTTGTTCGACACACCTCAAATCCTTCCAAACGGACGTCTCGATTTTGATTCCATCGTGCCATCAATGCTCGCCACTCTGCCAGACATCATCATCGCCTTAGTCGTGCTGTTAGTGCTTTCCGCCTCCATGTCGACATTGGCCTCGTTGGTACTCACATCGTCATCCACCATGACGCTCGACCTCATCTACCGCGACAAGAAATCTGCACCAGGAGAGGTGACCGAAGGCAGCATCGACGATATGGTATCGGAAAAGATAGAGCGCCGCAAAGTAGTGATTATGCGTGTTCTCATCGTGTTCTTCATCGTCATCTCCCTGATGATAGCACTCAACCCGCCCACGTTCATTGCCCAGCTGATGGGAATCTCATGGGGTGCGTTGGCAGGTGCCTTCCTTGCACCTTTCATGTTGGGTCTTTATTGGCGCCGCGTGACTAAAGCCGCCGTATGGGCTTGTTTTGTCTGGGGTGTTGGAATCACAGTTGTCAACATGCTTCTGGGCAACCCCATCAATCCTATCAATTGTGGTGCCATAGCTATGATCAGCGGTTTTGTGGTGGTGGCACTCGTAAGTCTTTTCACCCCACAGTTGCCGAAATCAACTGTAGACAACATTTTCAAATGCTACGATAAGTAATAATAGAAACTGCATACGCAAAAGGGCCGGATTCACCTGTGGGTGGTCCGGCTCCTTTTTCGGGGAAATTGGTGGATATGCTCCGTTCAGCAGGCATCAATGCCGATTACTAATTATCGCCAGGCACACATCATGAGTGGCCATCGGGGATATGAATATTATTAGAGGAAGTTTTCTTTTTTAGTTTTTTGTTCACGCGGTATTTGATAGAGCGGATGGAATTTTCTCCGATACCTATAATTTGAGCAATTTCCTTATTATTCTTCCCCATATCACGCAATATCAGGTAAAAGATGTCATAGGTGGTGAGATTTCTGTATTTGCTCACCATCGACTCATACTTTGTGAAATACAGTGCCTCATAATAATATGCAAAACATTGGTAGTCGGTTTCCTTCCAATTGACAATTTTCTTGTTTTTCATGATGTCATCATAGAGGACTTGTCCATGGCTCAGTTTTGGCGATCCATTCTCTATGATATCTTTCATCTTCAGGCGCAGTGTTTCTTTCTGATTTTCTGTATCCTTGCACAAGTCTTCCATCTCCTGATGGATAAGCATATATCTCTCCAATTGCCTATTCAATTCTTCCATCCGTTTCTCGTTATTTCCCCCAGTTATTTCCAATTGTTTGATATGATTCTGATAATCATGGATGACAGATTCGTATTGCCTGATGATTTGCCTGGCGTTATCATACTGTGAATTTAAATTGATTATCTCGTGGTTGTATTGGTTGATCAGCATTTGATTTTTAACCATAACCTGACGGATCCGGTATTGTCTGTATTTGGCGTATCCCACGCCTATGAGCAGAAGTATGCCAAGCAGGAGCGCCGCTATCATCCACCTCATGATTT
>CACXDY010000270.1 GCA_902766505.1 uncultured Prevotellaceae bacterium | reverse complement strand
TAGCCTTGCCCCTCTTCCAAGAAGCTTGAATCCTGGATATGGATGACCTTGCCCTGTTCATCAAGCACTACGAAGACAGGGAATCCGAAACGTGCCGGGTTGTTGAGTCGTTGCAGCATTTTTTTTGCCAACATTGTCTTTTCCTCTCCCTCTGACTTCCGTGGGTTATAGTTCACATGGATATAGACAAAATTCTGGTCTATAACCTTGCTGATATCCGCATCATTGGTAATGAAGTCGGCAAACCGCAAACACCATGGACACCAATTCCCACCCACCTGACAAATAACAAACTTTCCTTCCGATTTAGCTTTCACGACAGCCTTGTCAATCTGTTCGACAGGGTTGATGTCCTCGTCGTAGACCTTCTTCAATGCCGTTTGTGCATTCAACGTCATGGAAATGAACGTGGTCAGTAGTGCTATAAAAAACGTTTTTCTCAACATAGTTATCAATTTATGGCGCAAAGATAACAAAAAAAGCAGAATTATAAAGATTTTTTGTAAATTTGCAAACAAGAACAAGAAAGAATCAAACCATGAAAGAATCAACTGGTAACCATTACGAAAAAACCTATTCACACGTGCGTTTCGACCATCGCTATCATCAAATGGGAAAACAAATAAAAAGCCTTGCCATATCAGGAATGGCTCTAACCCTATTATGCACTACAAGTTGTCAATCCCAACAATCTGCAACCCGGGAAGGGAGAGGACAAAATATACCGTCAGTCAAAACGGTGAAAAAGGTGGATGCCCTTGACCATTCAGCATGGAACTCAGCAAAATGGATTTCTGCAGCCAATGCGCCTGTTATCACAGGCAAGATAGATGACAACACCAACGGTCGTGCAGCCGATGGTGCCAGTTGGTTTGTCAGTACCGTGAAAAATCGTGCTAAAGTGGTGGAAGCCAAATGGATGACAACAGCTTTAGGGATTTATGAACTCTATGTAAACGGCACACCCGTTGGAAAAGAGGTGCTGAAACCTGGTTTTACCAACGTATTGAAAACGAGGCGTTCGTTTACCTACGATGTAACCCCTTTGTTTTTGTCACGCAAAAACGAAGAAAACCAACTGGCCGTACAGGTAACCCCCGGATGGTGGGCAGACAAAATTGTCACCCCCTATGGGAATGAGGGTATGATGGGTAAGAAATGCGCCTTCAGAGGAGTTCTTCGTCTTACTTTTGCCGATGGCAGCAGCCAATTCATAGGCACCGACCTCGAGCACTGGAAGGCAGGTATAGCAGGGCCAGTAATACATGCAAGTATTTTTGACGGCGAGGAGTATGACGCCAGAAAAATGTTAGGATTTCTTACCGCCGAGCTACTGGCAACTCCTGAAGAAAACACTGAGTTTTCCGGGGAGATACTACCATCCGATGGTGGAGAGGTCTATTTCCGCGAAGACCTAACACTCCGTCCCACCCAAGCCTATACTTGGCGCGATATCCGTGGAGCCAGCAGCGAGGAGTATGGCCGTGTGGTAAAGGTCAAGGAGTATGCCCCGAACGAGGAGATGGTGCTACACCGAGGTGAGACCCTTGTGGTTGACTTCGGACAGAATGCTGCCGCCGTACCCGATTTTACATTCAAAGCTAAAGAGGGAACAGTTCTCACCTGTCTTCCTGGCGAGTTGCTGAACGACGGCAATGGTGCGAAGAACAGGGGCATGGACGGTCCGGAAGGAAGTGTTCACCGCACCAACCTCCGTATAGCCGACACAGGAATACGATTGACATACACCTTTGCAGGAGGGGAAGAAGCCCAGACTTTCCGTCCCCACTGTACGTTTTTCGGGTATCGATATCTATCCATCACCGCCACCGACGAGGTGCACATCACATCGCTCCGCTCCATCCCCGTGAGTTCGATAGCCAAAGAACTTGAGACCGGCACAATCGAAACCGGCAACGACATGGTAAACAAGTTAATTTCCAACACGATGTGGGGACAGCGTTCCAACTATCTCTCTGTGCCTACCGACTGTCCTCAGCGCAATGAGCGGTTGGGATGGACAGCCGACACCCAAGTATTTTCCGAAACAGGTACGTTCTTCGCCAACACCGACAAGTTCTTCCATAAATGGATGCGCGACATGCGCGACTCGCAGAACGAGCATGGCGGATTCCCAGGTGTTGCTCCTTTAGGGCAATATGGCAACGAGCACATGCGATTAGGATGGGCCGATGCAGGCATCATCGTACCATGGACCATCTGGAAACAGTTTGGCGACAACGACATTGTGGAAGAAAACTGGGCATCGATGAACCGGTTTATGAACCATATCAACGAGAATCATTACGACCATCAAGCCCTTTCATCGGAAAACGGCAACTATCAATGGGCCGACTGGTTGAGTTATGAACCACTTGAGAGTTGCAGCGGCAGGGCTTTCGACCAAGGTCCCAAGCCAGAAGCCATCGCCTACTGGAATTATCTTGGAGCCAACTATTGGGCCATCGACGCCGACATGATGGCTGACATGGCGAGAGCAACAGGAAAAGATGCCACCCCATACGAGCAGATGGCGAAAACAGCCAGGACGTATATGCGGCAACACTTCCTCAAGGAAGACGGCTCGTTTGTTGTTGATATCCTCAACAGCATGCAGACACCAGCCCTCTTCGCTCTGAAAAACCAACTGGTGGATGGAGATGCACGTGCGAAGATGATTGCCCGTCTCCGCGAGAATTTTGTTGAGCACGGCAATTGCCTTCAAACGGGATTCTTAGGCACATCCATCCTGATGAGTACCCTAACGGAGAACGATATGTCCGACATCGCCTACGAGTTGCTTTTCCAACGCAAGAACCCCAGTTGGCTTTACTCCATTGACAATGGCGCGACCACTATTTGGGAGCGTTGGAACAGTTATATGGCCGACAAGGGAATGGGTCCCCAGGGCATGAACAGTTTCAACCACTATGCCTATGGATGTGTATGTGAATGGATTTGGGAAACTGTGGCGGGCATTTCCGCCGACCCGTTACAGCCAGGATTCAAGCATATCATCATGCGCCCTATACCTGACAGGCGATTGGGGTACCTCAATGCCGAATACCCGTCGGCCTCAGGCATCATCAAAAGTGCTTGGCGCTATGAGGGAGACCTATGGATTTGGGATTTTACCATCCCATCAGGAACTACTGCCTCTATCACCCTACCCGGTTCGACTACAGCGAAGGAATATGGTAGTGGCAGTCATCAAGTGAGTGTAAAAATAGGACGATAACGAGTATATTTTGTTCCCTTTTTTAATGCAATCATTAACAAAAGGATAAAGACTAATGAGAAAGGTTCTTTTTGCCATTTCATTTTGTTTTTGTGCATTGACATCAGTCCATGCTCAAAGTCAAGAATTATTCCGGCCTTATCAACCGACCGACCTGCGAGTACCATCGGTACCATTAATAGTCAGTGACCCCTATTTTTCAATCTGGTCGCCCTATGACAAGCTGAACGGTGGTGTGACACGCCTATGGACCCATGATGAGAAGCCCATTCAAGGTTGGATAACCGTCGACGGGACGAAATACTGTTTCATGGGTGCCGATCCCGAAGAGTTTGAGGCCATAGCCCCGATGGCCGATGCCGGTGGTTGGAAAGCCCGATACTCCAGAGAAGTTCAGGCCGACGGTTGGCAGAAACCAGGATTCAATGATACATCATGGAAAGAGGGAACCGCCGCCTTTGGCTCTCCTGACCTCAGTTGGATTCGCACCGAATGGAGAGAAGAGCACTCCGACCTCT
>CACXDY010000269.1 GCA_902766505.1 uncultured Prevotellaceae bacterium | reverse complement strand
GCAAGAAGGGAAAGTTACAGAAGGGAAAGTCGGAAACCTATCGTCGAGGACGGTACACTGGAGGACGACCAAAACCGGCGCGACTTCACCATCAATGCCATGGCTATCTGCCTCAATGCCAGCCGTTTCGGAGAACTGGTCGACCCCTTCGATGGGTTGGGCGACCTGGAATATGGACTCATCCGTACTCCCCTCGACCCCGATATCACGTTCTCTGACGACCCGCTCCGGATGCTGAGGTGTATCAGGTTTGCCACGCAGCTCCATTTCTTTATCGATGACGAGACTTTCGAGGCCGTCAAACGCAATGCCGAGCGCATCCATATCATCAGTGGGGAACGAATTGCTGAGGAACTCAACAAAATCATGCTCAGCGACACACCCAGCAGGGGCTTTGTTGACCTGCAGCGCTGCGGATTGCTCAGTCTGATTCTACCTGAGATTGACCAGATGGATATCGTGGAGACGAGAAACGGACGGGCGCACAAAAACAATTTCGACCATACACTCGAGGTGCTCGATAATGTCAGCAGAAAGACTGACAACCTGTGGCTCAGATGGGCTGCCCTCCTGCACGATGTGGGGAAAACCAAGAGCAAGCGGTGGGACCCTGTCGCCGGATGGACTTTCCACAACCACAATGTCATCGGGGAGAAAATGGTGCCTGAAATCTTCAAGAGACTGAAATTGCCGCTCGACAGCAAGATGAAATATGTGCAGAAACTTGTGGGACTGCACATGAGACCTATAGTCATCGCCGACGAGGAGGTCACCGACAGCGCCGTGAGAAGACTGCTCAATGATGCCCAGGGGGATATCAATGACCTCATGCTGCTCTGCGAGGCTGACATCACCAGCAAAAATGTGGTGAGAAAACAACGCTTCCTCGACAATTTCAAGGCGGTGAGGGAGAAATTGGCCGCTTTGCAGGAAAAAGACTATATCCGGCTCTTCCAACCATGTGTCGATGGCACGGAAATCATGCGGATGTTCAACCTGCCTCCCGGACGTGAGGTGGGCGAACTCAAGAAATACATCAAGGATGCCGTGCTCGACGGAAAAGTGGAAAACGAACCTGAGGCGCTGCGCCAATTGCTGCGCGAGAAATACCAGGAAATCCATGCTGAATGACGGATTGACTTTCGTCTAATACGGAAATGACTCGCAGCCCGATGCACTGACCGACGGATGATAATAATTCCCTATTGAATGATGATAATGGTGAAAAACTGGATTTTAATCATGCTGTTGGCCATCGGTTGGATGGCCGTCGGTAACGCTTGGGCGCAGGACAAACCTCTGGCATGGGGAGACCAGGGAAACGGCACTTATATCAACCCCATCCTCAACGCCGACTACTCCGATCCGGATGTCATCAGGGTGGGAGAGAAATATTATATGGTGGCCTCTGACTTCCATTTCCTCGGCATGCAGATTCTGGAGTCGGATGATATGGTCAATTGGCGAATCCTCACACAGGTGTTCCACCGGTTCGACTTGGAAGGATGGGACAACAACCAGCACTACGCTGGCGGTGTATGGGCACCGGCACTGAGATACCACGACGGGAAATTCTGGATTTTTTTCTGTACACCTCACGAAGGACTATTCATGACCCAGGCTGAACAGCCCGGGGGACCTTGGGCTCCTCTCCACCAGGTGAGGAAGGTGTGGCACTGGGAAGACCCTTGTCCTTTTTGGGATGAGGACGGGAAAGCCTATTTGGGCAGGAGTCAGCATGGGGCTGGCCCTATCATCATACACCGGATGTCCGAGGACGGAAGGCAACTACTCGACGAGGGGGTGACCGTCTATACTGGACCTGTCGCCGAGGGTACCAAAATCCATCGTTGGAATGGATTTTATTACATCTCTATTCCCGAAGGAGGAGTGGGAGAGGGCTGGCAGACCATGCTCAGGTCGAAAAACATCTACGGACCTTATGAAAAGAAAGTGGTGCTCGAACAGGGCTCGACGAATGTCAATGGCCCTCACCAAGGCGCTATTGTCGATACTCCGGAAGGGAAATGGTGGTTCTTCCACTTCCAGCATGACGGCGCTCTGGGAAGGGTGGTCCACTTGCAACCGATGTCATGGAAAGACGGATGGCCCGTCATCGGTGTGGACATCGACCGCAACGGCATCGGCGAACCTGTCGATGTATGGCGGATGCCTGCCGTCAGCCATGGACCTTTTCTCCCGCAGACAAGTGATCACTTTGACAAAATGGTTCTACAACCGCAGTGGCAGTGGAATCATAATCCCGACGACAGCGCATGGTCGCTCACGGAAAATAAAGGAAAACTGACGCTGCATGCACTGAAAGCCAACAACTTCGTGGAGGCACGGAATACGCTCACACAGCGGACAATGGGCTATGAGAGCATGGCTACGGTTGCCATCGACTTCAAACGCCTTCAGGAAGGTGGACGGTGCGGGTTGGCCTGCATGGGAAAAGGTAACCAACTCCTCGGTGTGATGCGTAAAAACGGAAATTGCCTGCTCTACCGTGAGGAAAACGGAAAGGAACAAATCCTCCAGCAGTTGAAAGGGCATTTTCTCTATTTGAGAATCTCTTTCGACTTTCCCCCAAAAAACTTCCAGTTCGCCTACAGCAACGACAACAGAAACTTCCATCCGGCGGGTGAACCCTTTTTTGTCGGTTTCGGAAATTGGAAAGGTGTCAGGTTCGGACTTTTTCATTACAACATGGAAAAAAATGGTGGCACTGTCTTGTTGGATGACGTCATATACGACATACGAAGATAATACCGTTCGCTTTTCTTTGGAGGGAAAAGTGTATGTTTGCCAATAATTGTTAAACATACTGCCAAAATATAAAATTATAGGCATAAGTTAGTAACTTTGCATAATGGAAAGATTAAACAGGGTTTGAGCTTTCCTTTAACCGATTTTTATAATTTGTTGATATATGGACATGAAAAAATCAAATGTTTTCCTATTGGCCATTGCTACCGCTTGCCTCGTGGCATGTGGTGGTAAAAAAGGAGGTGGACTCAACTTCGGCGACAATGAGTTTCCTATTGAAACGGCAGGTATGTCGACTGCTTCCATGCAGACAACATATCCCGCTACCATCAAGGGCGTGCAGGATGTGGAGATAAGACCCAAAGCGTCGGGATTCATCACACGCATCAATGTGCATGAAGGTCAGTCTGTGGGAGCAGGACAAGTGCTCTTCGTCATTGATAATGAAACCTATCAGGCCGCTGTCAGACAGGCACAGGCCGCTGTCACTCAGGCTCAGGCTGCCATCAACACCGCTGAGGCGCAGTTGAGCACAGCCAAACTGCAATATGACAACAGTACCCAGTTGCATGCCAACGGGGTTATAGGAGATTTTGAATTGCAGACAGCAAAAAATTCCTATAACAGCGCACAGGCACAGGTCAACCAAACCAAGGCAGCACTGGCTCAGGCACAGGCAGGACTGGCATCTGCCAAGGAGCAACTCAGTTTCTGCTACGTGAAAAGCCCGGCCAGCGGCGTTGTTGGCTCGCTGCCTTTCAAGGTGGGTGCACTTGTGAGTTCTTCCAGCCCACAGCCGCTTACCACCGTCTCGAACATCAGCGCAATGGAGGTGTTCTTCTCCATGTCGGAAAAAGATGTGCTGGAGATGACCAAGTCTGCCGGTGGACTGAATGCCGCCGTGAATGCTTATCCTCCTGTCAGACTGAAACTCGCCGATGGTTCCACCTATGCGCATGAAGGAAGAGTGGTGAAGGTCAGTGGACTGATTGATGCTACCACAGGTTCGGTGTCGATGATTGCACGTTTCCCCAATCCTGAACACTTGCTGAAGAGTGGTGGATCGGGGTCCATCATCGTGCCGCGCAAAGACAATGCAGCCATCATCGTGCCTCAGTCATGTGTGGCAGAGGTGCAGGACAAACACTTCATCTTCGTGCTGGGGTCCGACAACAAAGTGAAATATACGGAAATCACGGTCGACCCACAGAACGACGGCATCAATTACATCGTCAAATCGGGACTGAAGGTCGGCGACAAGTATGTGACGAAAGGTATCACCAAACTGACTGACGGAATGGACATCGTGCCCATCACACCGGAACAGTACGAAAAGAAAATACAGGATGCAGCAAAACTTGGTGAGAACCAGAATGATGCAAAAAAACTTAAAAAAGCATTGGGCATGTAATCAGATGCCGGAAAACAATTCATATAACTTTTCCAGATTATGACTTTTACTAATTTCATCAAGCGACCGGTACTGTCGACGGTGATTTCTATCGTCATCGTCATCCTTGGTATCATCGGCTTGCTTACATTGCCTATTGAGCAGTACCCGGATATCGCACCACCGACGGTGAGTGTGAGTACCGCTTATACTGGAGCTGATGCGGAAACAGTGAAAAACTCTGTGCTTGCTCCGCTCGAGGAAAGCATCAACGGTGTGGAGAACATGACTTATATGACGTCGTCTGCCACGAACAGGGGTATGGCCAACATCTCCATTCAATTCCGGCAGGGGACCGACCCGGATATGTGCGCTGTCAACGTGCAGAACCGTGTCAGCCAGGCTCTCGGACTCCTACCCGCCGAGGTGACAAGGGTGGGTGTCACAGTGCTTAAAAGACAGACGTCACAGGTGTTGATGTACACCCTCACTTCTGAAGATGGAAGATATGATGATGAGTTCATCACCAACTATTCAAATATCAATATCGTACCGGCACTCAAACGTATTTCCGGCGTCGGTGACGTGAACAACCCGGGTATGAAAACATACTCCATGCGTATATGGCTCAAACCCGACTTGATGAAGCAATACAGCCTCATGCCTTCCGATGTCACGGCAGCATTGGCTGAGCAAAACATCGAGGCGGCTCCTGGCTCGTTTGGAGAGGAGAGCAAGGTGGCGTTCGAGTATGTCATGAGATACAAGGGTAAACTCAAAACGGCTGAGGAATTCGGCAATATCATCATCCGGAGCGATGCCAATGGACAAACCCTGCATCTGAAGGATGTGGCCAAGGTGGAACTGGGCGGACTGATGTACTCCGTGTCGATGAAGAACAACAACTTGCCATCGGCCATGGGTATGGTGCAGCAGATTGCCGGCTCCAACGCCAATGAGATTGCCGTGAAGGTGAAGCAGGAACTGGAGGAACTCTCAAAGTCTTTCCCTCCAGGATTGACCTACCGTATCAATTATGATATCACCGAGTTCTTGTATGCTTCCATCAAGGAGGTGGTCAAAACATTGTTGATTACACTGCTCTTGGTGTTCTTCGTTGTTTACATCTTCCTCCAGGACTTCAGGTCTACGCTGATTCCTATGATTGCCGTGCCTGTGTCACTGATTGGTACGTTCTTCTTCCTCAAGGTTTTCGGCTTCTCCATCAACCTCCTCACATTGTCTGCCTTGCTCTTGGCCATCGCCATCGTGGTCGATGATGCCATCGTGGTAGTGGAGGCGGTGCACGCCAAAATCGATATGGGATACAAGAGTGCTCTCTCGGCATCCATCGATGCCATGAACGAAATATCGGGCGCTATCATCTCCATCACGCTCGTGATGGCATCGGTGTTCATTCCTGTCTCTTTCATCGGTGGTACCACGGGTACATTCTACCGGGAGTTTGGTGTGACAATGGCTGTCTCTATCTTCATCTCGGCCTTGAACGCCTTGACGCTTTCACCGGCTCTCTGTGCCATCTTCCTCAAACCAAAGAACGAGGATGGCTCTGACAGAAAGATGGGATTCCTTGACAGAATGCATACCTCCTTCAACACTTCTTACAACAAGGTGTTGGGGAAATATAGAAAAAGAGTTGCTTCCATCACGAAGAAACCAGTGCTCGCGCTCATCGGAGTGCTGCTGGGTATCGCCGCTCTGGGTGTCACCATGTCTGTCACAAACACCGGTCTGGTGCCTGACGAGGATACCGGTACGCTGTTCTGTACCATCAGTATGCCGCCTG
>CACXDY010000268.1 GCA_902766505.1 uncultured Prevotellaceae bacterium | reverse complement strand
TTTATTATTTGAGACCATCGGGATGTAAGGAAGCGACCCTATAGGGGTTCGCTGGGTTTTGAGTGACTCAAAACATAAACTTGCTCCCTGTTTTTTGTCGAATGCAAATAAGAGATAAAATAATGTCGATAACATAGATACAGTAATAATTTATTTATAAATGATAAATTGATTTATTTATAAATGATAAATTGATTTATTTATAAATGATTAATTAATTTATTTATAAATGATAAATTGATTTATTTATAAATGATGAATAATTAAATGATAGCATAAACCCGCAAATGGCCCGTCCTTCTCCTCGATTGACTATAGCCAAGCGAGGTCCAATATGAAGGCATCGTCGAGTAGGACGACAAGAACGTTCCGGGTAAGTTGGAAGATTTAGGCTCAGATAGGACGGTTGACGCGACCAGATAGTTCTTCGAGTCCTTGGTGAAGAAACAACCGCACAAAGCTTCTCCCGTTTCCCGTGCCGTTCCATTGTGCATATGCGAGAGTCAACATGGCGAGGATGGGCTACAATCCCGAAAGGCAGCCCTACGTGACGTCCCTCCATGGTGACATCTACAAAAACACATCCACATCAATAAAACAAGATGGGGTAGGACGGCACGAAGAATAATGTTAGCCATGGTCTCAACCGCTCGCAGAAAGACGTTGCCAGAACAATGCGGTTTACCGGGAAATAAAAGCTACGGAGGACGTGGGAATCGTCCTACCTTTTCCCTAACAGTTGCTATCATAAAATAGGGAAACGGCAAGTAAACCATGACGGAAGCTGCCGACATTTCCTCCGACAGAGACTTTGACTTACCTGGGAAATCCAACAGCCGTTGCTTACAAAACAGGCATGTCAATTGCCCCACCAGGTGATGGCAATTATCATAAACTATCTTTTTGCTGCCATTCTTTGCAATGACATGGTCGCTGGTAATCATGTGATGATCATTGGTGCGCAAACAGTAGGCACCCATCGCCTGGCAAAGCAAATGAGTCAATGTTTCAACGTATCCACCCTTCACCTTGTCAGGGCCAAACCAAGTGGAAGGGTAAAGGCATTCAAGTAAGGTGCCATTTACCCCAACGTTCTTCTTCATGACCTACCCTCCTTCCAGTTAATCCCATACATCGAACAGATATGGAAAAATGTCCCGATGCTTATGCTGCTGACGTTGCGCAGGAAATTGTCGAACTTCCTGTCAGTCTCATAAACTTTATATTTCTCATTCTGCGCACTGATTAAATGGAACAGGTCGCGCCCACGCTCACCGAGCGATGCCAAGGCTGCGCCCACGTGGAACCAGTCATCGTAGTTAGCGGTTATGTCAATGCCACTGTCGACGATTATATGGCAGCACCTTTCAACCATCTCCATACCATTGTTTCCGCTATATTGTGCCCTGTATCTCGGCTTTGGCTCCGCACACGCCTTAGTGTATAATGTGGCATCTTCATTCACGTACGGCTCTGGATCATATGATATGGTACGCATCCGGCATACGTCTTTACATGATTTGTCAATGACCAGGCCGCTGCTGGCAAAGTCATTACGCAAAGCCTCGAACTGGGCCTTATGCTTGTCGGGATAGGCAATGCGGAAGATGGCAAACCAACCTTCGCCCCGAACGCTATGGGCAGCATAGAGGATTTGGGGTAGGTTGCACCACTCATATTTCAGGTCGTCAAACCAGGTCACGCCCATATTGTCTTTCTTGTCGATGTCAATACAGAGAAGATTCGAGTGGGCCACGAGGTTTGCCGCCTTGCGTGTAGGTGCAAAAGTGCCAGAGATTGTAGCTAAGGGCAGCTGTTTTTTCAGGCTCTTTTGCCGTTCATCATCAGTAATGGAACGGATTGACTCAATCTGTTCCTTGTACTGGTCATTGAAGAGGAAGTCGCGTAGGGATATTTCCGAACCGACATTGTCTTCCACGTTGCTATAAAAGCTGATTTTTGTATCAAAAAGACTTTTCATCGTTGTATTGATTTTTAATGATTGGGGTCACAGTCACAGTTGGCTGCAACAGTCCTGAACATCGACATTTGACGTGTGTCCTGTGTGTGACTTTTACAATAACGCCCCCTCCAGGTTTATCATGCAAAAGGTCACACCCTTGCCACACCCTAAGTCCTTTGTCCATAGGTATTGGGAGGGATGTGTGACTGTGGCTTTACTTCCTGAGTTTTCCATTGAGAATGTTTGTTAGTTTGGCGCGGTCATACCCCAAGGCATCTGCAAGAGCGCTTTTGTTTTGGATATCGAAGGTCTGACCGATTTCAGCAATGACGAGTTCCTTGGTCAGTTTCTTTGGGACTTGTTTTCCATTACCCGTAAGCAGCGGATAAATACGTTCAACATGAACACGGGAAAAGTAATTTGCAATGCGGATTGCATATTCCATCCCCTCGCCTGTGATGACAGGCTCATTCCAGTGGTCAGACAGAAGATGAGCCATGATGGCCAGTCTCAGTACGTGGATGTTCATCTTTTGTTTCATGCCAGCAACGTAGACATCCGCCTCCGCATCAGCCCTCATGTCATTTGAATCGGCATAGTCTGTGTAGAGTCGTTCTGCCTCTTTGGACAACTGTAGTGTCAGCGGATCTATGTTGAACAGCCTGCCGATGACAAATCTCCAACACTCTCGCTTTTCTTGCGTCATCCGTTCACGGTGTTGTCTTTTGATAAACTTCACCTTATCAGGATAGACGAATAAGAAACGTTGCGTAAAGCCAGAGAACATAAGAGACTTAATCCCAAAGGTCTCGGCAATTAGTTCGGGTTGCATGCCGCCTATGATACTCATGGCCGCTGTTTCGATGAACTTTGTATCTTCTGACTTTCTGTTGATGCTGAAGCTGTCGTTCGACCATATTGATAGCAATTGTGAAATCTCCACTGCAGAACCATTCCCGCCCTTGGTATAACGACCGAACGAATCAATGAATGCCCTCATTTCATCGGCGATAATTACAATCATGTCGCCTTGGGCCAGCAACTCATTCCGTGCCTCCGGGGAACTGTCGCCAACCACCAGCTGATGGAATAAAGTCTGCTTTTCGCTGAAGTTCCCGCATCTTTCCTTGCTTTGGCCATAAGCAACTTTCGCCTTGTAATACTTGGCATAGTTGTCTTTGTCATAATCATGGAGAGGCTTGGTTATTTCCTTTATCAATCCAGTCTTGTTAGTTCCCGGCCTGCCGACCAAGCAAATAAAGTCACAAGAGTAGTTGGTGTAAGGATTGGTGAGAAGCTGTACCCTCTTCCCAGCGGCAATGCCGGCGGTAATCAGGCAGGTCGTCACCACATAGTCATTGTGGCAACCGTAGGACATTGCAACCGTTTTGATGTAATCCTGAACAGGTTGCGATAGCAAATCGACAGGCAGAATTGGATCTGAGAACGTCGAAGCTTTCAGATGGTTTTCCAGTCTAGGCTTTTCATGAGGGCTTGGCGGTTGATCCATTTTTGCAATGGCTGGCGGTTGCATAACGGAATGGGTAGGTGGGTTAACCCTTGCTGAAGCAATCTTGCCCTCCCCGGTGCTTATCAATGAAAGACGTTCTAACTGATTGTTATAATCATTCCTACACATAATTATATATTTCCTTTGCTATGCCTGTTGTTTTTTGCTAATTGCAGGGCGAGGTCGACATCAACGATAATCTTTCTTCCTATTTGCGTGATGGCAGCGTTGATTTTTCCGCTTTTCTTTATGCGGTTAGCTGTGGGTATTGAACAGCCGAATATCTTTGCTATTCCCCCAATGCCATATTCATACCTTTTATTTGGAATTTCTGCGACAGGGGTAGGTACACAGTCCTTCGCTTGAAGAGAGGTGTTTTGAAGAAGCAACAACTCCTTGCCGGTCATTTGCCATACTGGCTTTTCTAATAATGATTTTGTTTCCATTTTTGTATTTTTTTAAGTTAGGGTTTCCAAGATGAGGTACGAGACTCATCTTTTCTTGCCCATGATGCGCAGCTCGTACTCTTGCGACATTCCAGTGCAAAATTAGTTCAGGTTTGAAAATTATAAATCACTAAATATCAAAAAAAATATGGCGAAAAATGCAGATATTTGGAATTGTGTTTGGATAGTTTGGAATATCGTTTGGATATCCATTTGGATGTGATACTTAAAGATAACATAGTAATAGAATTACGGAAGAGTTATTTAAGGATGTAAATCAAAGTACATTATTGTAATTGGCTACTTCAATCTATAAGATAGCCATCCTCAAACAACAAGAAAAAGACCATTTCTTAGCCCCAAATATAGGGTTAAGAAATGGTCTTTATTTTGGTTTCAAACCGAAAGCTTTTCAAGAAGGAATTCTCAAATTGGCAAAACCTCCTTTTTAGTTAAGTTAATAAATTCCCGAC
>CACXDY010000267.1 GCA_902766505.1 uncultured Prevotellaceae bacterium | reverse complement strand
CTGATGCAAGAAGGATGTGAAAAAACAAAAATAGTATGACAATGTCATGAATTATTATGTATTTTTGCGCTCGGCAAAGATGGTGCTTGCATGAGCATCATTATACAAGGGGGGTATCCCTCTCGATAGTCTTCAAATATGTACGCTCCAATGAAAAAGATAACCTTCGTCTTCTTGCTGGCTTTGTTTGCCTTCAATGGTATGTCTGCGCAACAACCAGCCGATTTCCACAAGATGTCACATCATCTGATATCGCTCTTCAATAAGCATCAGGCCGATAAACGCCTCCTGTCGCCACCATCCTCCGATGCCTCGGTCTGCGTACTGATGACTCTCACCGACGGCGACATGACGGCTGACTTGAACGCATTGCCTGCAGGACTGTATGCAGTACAACTCACCAGCAACCATCAGGAAACCACTGGTTCCACTCTCATACGTCTGAGATAGACGATGTCAGCGTTGGATTGTTGCCGGCTTCTGAAAAAAACGAGACGGATGTTTGCATGTGTGGATGCAAATCAATATCTTTGCAATGCCATGATTATTTTACTTGAAAAAAGTTGTGAAAACAAATCAAAAAGGATGATGATTAAAAGACTACTGCTCGTTGTGGCTGTGTGTTCAACGATTGGCACGATCAATGCACAAACCAAAATGGAGGCTGAGAATGCCCAGCGCACGAATTGCGAGGTGGTAAATGGTTCCTATTACTCTGGTGGAAAGGCCGTGAGAATGACCGAAAGTTATTCCAGTCTAACCTTCTCTTTCAGTATGGAGAATGGAGGAAAATACAATGTTTTTGTGGCTGGTGAGGGCATAGGAGGCGAGAAGGTTGTCAACTGCAAGGTAAATGAAACGAGCACTGCATTCCGGCTCAATAACTATAAGGAGGTGGAAGTGGGATTGTTTTTCATCAAGCAGGGCAACAACACGCTGACCATCACTCCCAGTTGGACTTGGTACAACATCGACTATGTGCGTTTACAAAGCGATGACGGCTCCATCGCATTCAACCTCTCTGCTACTCCGGTGGATACCGAATCAACTGAAGAGGCTCGGCTGATGTACAAATTTCTGCACGACAATTTTGGGGCGAAATCTATCTCGGGCATCATGACCGGCGACATGACTACAGCCAACGGAAATGTCACACAACATGCCGATGTTAGGGCCGTTTATCAGGTTTCTGGCAAGTATCCTGCCCTCGTCGGTTTCGACTTCATGAATGCCACAGGCAAAAGTGCCGGCGACTCATGGATGAAAGACTATACCCGCGCCAGCATCGAATTGGCAAAAGATACCTACCGGCGGGGGGGATTCCCGGCTTTCACCTGGCATTGGCGAGATCCTTCCAGAGGCACCAATGAGTTCTATACCGACCAGACCAGTATGCGGATAACCAATGCCATGAATGCTGACGGCAGTTGGAACACTTCTTCTTCTCTTTACAAGAACATCATCGCAGACATTGATGTCGTGGCTGATTACTTTCTTGAGTTGCAAGAGGCAGGCATGGCTTGCATCTTCCGGCCGCTCCATGAGGCAAGTGGAGGTTGGTTCTGGTGGGGACGTGAGGGTGCCGGGCCCTTTAAGCAACTATACAAATTGGTCTATGAGGAGATGGTGACGGTGAAAGGAGTGCACAACGTGATATGGGTGTGGAATGCCGATCCCAGTGATGTTGAGTGGAATCCGGGGGATGAATATTTTGATGTGGTGTCGGCTGATATTTATAATCCCGACTTCGACTATTCAAGTAATGCACCGACGTTCTATAATCTCCAAAAACTGACGCAGGGCAGGAAAATCATCGCTCTGTCTGAGAACGGACCCATTCCCGACATACAAAAGGAAGTGGAAGAGGAGGCGGTCTGGTCTTGGTGGATGCCATGGTATCAGACGTGGAATGGCGGTTTCGTGAGTAAGACCAGTCCGGAGGAGTGGCGCAAATGTATGAACGACCCAAGGGTCGTCACCTTGGATGACCTCTCTGGTGGGTGGGAAGCATATGCTGTCGAAAGTATCTCTACGGTCAGCATCTCCTCCGACGGGAACTCCGCAATCTACGATTTGCAGGGCCGGGCACTGAGCCAACCTCCAGTCAGAGGCATTTTCATCAGGAATGGCAAGAAAATCATTCAAAAATAATTCCTGAAAAATGATGGCAGTATCAAAGAGTTTTTCTAAATTTGCATTAAAATCTAATAATTATACCTTAGCCTTTATTTGATTAATGCAATCTACTATGGAAGAACAAAAATTGCCTACCATTGAGGAGGTTTTCTCATGGATGAGAAAACTCTACGACGAAAGTTATGCTGGCTTGACTAAATTGGAAAAAAGCGAGCAGCATATGTATGGGACAATGGTCACCACACCCCAGGACAAGAAGTTCATTGTCCGTATGCTCGATGAGACCAGCCAGATTCGCGACAACCAGAAACTGGCTGTCAGGGTAAAGGACCTTATCGACCAGTATGGCATACCTAAGTTCCTTGGGCCCGTTGACCATGCCTTGTTCTGGATGTATAAGAAATTCGCATACCTGCCTCTTTTCAATTGGGTCTCTGTGCCAATCATCAAGTGGAGGTTGCGCCGTGATACAAGCCGCGTCATCATCAATGCTGCACGGCCTAATCTCACCCGGCACCTTGCTACCCGCTTTAAGGAGGATATCGGCCAAAATGTGAACCTTCTCGGTGAGGTGGTCCTGGGCGACGGAGAGGCTGACAAACGATATCAGTCCTATCTCGAGGCGCTCAAAGAACCTGACATCAACTATATCTCGGTGAAAATCTCCGGCATTTATGCCCAGACTCATGCGCTGAATTACAAGGAATGCTTCCCGGAACTCATACGGCGGATGTCTGAACTTTATCAGGCGGCCATCGACAACCCCTATACTGATGCAAATGGCGTAAAACGCGCGAAATTCATCAATCTCGACATGGAGGAATACAAGGATGCTCATCTGACGATGAAACTTTTCAAAGATGTGCTCTCGCTTCCTCAGTTCAAGAACTATGAGGCGGGCATTGTGGTGCAGGCTTATCTGCCCGATGCCTGGGACTTCCAGACCGAACTTCTCGAGTTTGCCCGTAAGAGGGTAGAGGAGGGGGGCTCTCCCATCAAGATGCGTATAGTGAAAGGCTGTAACCTCGATATGGAGAATATCGTGAGCGACCTGCGCGGATGGCCCAATCCCGTGCGACCCAATAAAACCGAAGTGGATGCCAATTACCTGCATATCATCGAGAGAGGACTGAAACCTGAGAATGCCAAGGTGCTGCATATCGGTATGGCTTCACACAACCTCTTCACCATCTCCTATGCATACCTGCTTACTGAGCGCTATCAGACTCCCAAAGATTGTTTCTGCTTCGAGATGCTCGAAGGTATGGCCAACCATGTTTGGCGTGCCCAAAAGAAATTCGGAAACCATGTCATCCTCTATACACCAGTGGTGAAAAAGGAGCATTTCCTCAATGCCATTTCCTATCTCGTGAGGCGCATGGATGAGAACACCGCACCCGATAACTTCCTTACCCATTCTTTCTCCCTCAAACCTGATACAAAGGAATGGAAGGAACTGGAACAGCAGTTCATCGAGGCATATCGTATGAAAGACTCCATCTCGCATGTCCCCACACGTACACAAGACCGCAACAAACCCTATGAGGGACAACAACCGCGGGATGAGATGCTCAACGAACCCGATACGGATTTCGACCGTTTCTGCAACCAGCAATGGGTGGAGCGAATCTTTGAGAAATGGAAGGTGAATCCCGAAAAAACAGCGCCATTGACCAAAACGGAGAATTGGGGTGAATGGCAACCTGGCGAGATGTTGCCTACGCAGGTGGGAGCAAAACTCGTCTTCAATGAGGATTATGTACGCTATCTTGACAGGTCACAACCTGGCGATGTGCTGGTCTGTGGCATGTCGAGGGCAAACAAGGAACAGACGCTCAAGGTTCTTGATATCGCGGAGAAAGACCCTGCCGGATGGAGAAAAACTTCAATAGAGGAGCGACACCGCATCATGTACAAGGCTGCCAACATCCTCGGACAGATGCGGGGTGATCTCAATGGGTCGATGTGCGCCATCACGGGAAAAACTATCGAGGAGGCTGACGTAGAAGTGTCAGAGGGTATCGACTACTGCAGGTTCTATACCACTACAATGAAGAAATATGCGGCTCTCAGCGATGTGGAGATGAAGGCTAAAGGGGTGGTCCTGGTGCTCTCTCCTTGGAATTTCCCCTGTGCCATCCCATGTGGCGGAGTAGTGGCTGCTCTTGCTTCGGGCAATACGTGTATCCTGAAACCTGCTACCGTAGCGGCTCCTGTGGCATGGCTCTTCGCTAAGGCTTTCTGGGAGGCTGGTGTGCCGAAAGAGGCTCTGCAGGTGCTCATTACCGATAGGGAGGCTACCCCATTGCTTACCTCCTCACCGGCTGTCAACCATATCATCCTTACAGGTGGTACAGAAACGGCTCAGACTATAGCGAAAGCCAATCCACGCAAACCGCTTTCGGCAGAGACGGGTGGAAAGAATGTGATGATACTGACAGCCAAAGGCGACCGCGACCATGCTATCATGAATGCCTGTCGGTCGGCATTCGGCAATGCCGGACAGAAATGTTCTGCTTGTTCCATCTTCCTGGTGGAGCGTTCAGTTTACGACAGCGAGGAGTTCATGGAGAAACTCAAAGACTGTGCTTCTTCGCTCAAAGTGGGTAGCGTTTGGAATGCCGGAAATATCGTTGGGCCCATGATTACCAACCAGAACGAGAAACTGATGAAGGCATTCAATTTGGAACCAGGTGAACAATGGCTCATAGCACCGGAATTCGTCGATGAGAAGAAATTCATCCTCAAGCCGACAGTCAAAATTGGGGTGAAACCTTCTTCCTATACTTTCCGTACCGAACTGTTCGCGCCATTGCTGGCTGTTACACCATTTGATTCGTTGGAGGAGGCGGTCGATTTGGTCAATGGGCTGGATTACGGACTGACTTCTGGCCTTCAATCACTGGATGAGGCTGAACAGAAGTATTGGAGGAGCCACATCATGGCGGGCAACCTCTATATCAATAGGGGTATCACGGGAGCCATCGTCAACCGCCAGCCGTTCGGAGGAATGAAACTCTCGGCATTCGGCCCGGGACTGAAGGCTGGTGGACCCAATTATTGCCTGCAGTTTATGGAGGTGACGGATAAACCGGCTGCCAACACGGACTATCGGAAATCTTATACCGAATGGTATGAGAGGGAATTCCGCCATCCCCGTAACATCCAACCCCAAATACGCGGCGAACAGAATATCTTCCAATATCTGCCTCTGAAAGAGGGCATGGTGCTGAGACTGTTTGGCGACGAGTCTATGGAATATATCGAAATGGTTGTGCTGGCTGCAAAGATTGTTGGGACACCACTCTCCATCTCGGCAGATAGTAACCATCCGCTCATCGGAAAACTGCCTGCCGACACGAGAAAGGAGAGCGTTGAGGAGTTCTGCCGCTCCATCAAGCGCTTCGAACGTATAAGAACCATCTCGAAAAATGTGCCCGATGCCGTGTTTGAGGCTGCCGCTGCTGCTGATATGTATATCGCACAGGAACTGCCTGTGAGAGACGGACGCATCGAATTGACCCATTACATCAAGGAGCAGTCGATAGCCAATGAATATCACCGTTACGGCTCGCAGATAGAGGTTCCTGATATCAACTGACTTTTTATAACTTATGATGACAGCCATCTATACCATCTCATCGGCTCTTCACGACCAACAGGCGGTGAAAGCGGCCACAAAGGAGTTCCTGGACAGTCTACATCTGGAGAATGTGGAATTTAGAGGAGAGGATTTCTCCCGGTATGGTTCCTCCGGACTCGACCTTATCTATGTTTGTACCGGAGGCACAGAGGGTATCTTCCTCCAACTCTTGGACGAGTTGCTCGGAAAATCCGACCGGCCTTTCTATCTGCTTACGTCAGGTAAAAGCAATTCGCTGGCGGCTTCGATGGAAATTCTCTCTTATCTCAGACAAAAAGGGATGCGTGGAGAAATCCTGCATGGTCCTCTGGCTTATGTAAGCAAGCGAATCCGCTTGTTGCAAAAACTGTGGGAAGTGAAAAGTGCATTGGTCGGACAGAGACTGGGTGTCTTGGGCTCTCCTTCTGATTGGCTCATCTCAAGTGCTGCCGACAGCGATGCCATTCAACGTCGTTTGGGAATGAAAACTGTGCAGATTCCGATGGATGAGGTGATGGAGGCCTTGGAGAGGGCTTCTGCCGTAATTCCCGATGGGATGGTGGCTGATGGTGAAATCAAGGAGGCTCTGCCTGGTGCCTACAGGATTTATATGGCGTTGCGGGAAGTGGTGGAGAAGCATAACTTGCAGGGATTTACCTTGAGGTGCTTTGATTTGCTCACAGCAGTGCACAATACGGGCTGCCTGGCTCTTGCACGTCTCAATGCAGAGGGAATCGTGGCAGGTTGCGAGGGCGATGTACCCGCGCTGGTATCGATGATGGTGGCCAAGGCGGTGACTGGGGTGTCTGGATTTCAAGCCAATCCTGCCAACATCGACCTGGACAAGGGAGAAATAACCTTCGCCCATTGCACCATTCCACTGAACATGGTGGAGCATTATGAGTTGGATACGCATTTTGAGTCGGGTATCGGTGTGGGCATACGTGGATTCATGAAACCCGGACCGGTCACGGTCCTCAAGGTTTCTGGAGACCTCTCACGCTATTTCGTTGCCGAGGGCTCGCTGGTGGAAAACATGGCACGGCCTAATCTCTGCCGGACCCAACAGGTTATTCGGTTGAATGATAAGCAGCAATGTCGGTATTTCTTGACCAATCCCATCGGAAATCACCACGTCATTCTCCCCGGACATCATCAGGAACTGATTTGCGAAGTGCTTGATAATCAATAATCTATATTTATTTTTTTTATTTCATGAATACCGATAAACTGAAAATGGCCGTTACTGCTGTCTGTTGCACCATGCTGGCCGTCTCCTGCAACCAACAGGTTGAGACCACCAAACCAGAACTTACCACCGTGGGTAATCCTTACCTCCCGATGTGGGAACACATTCCTGATGGTGAGCCTTATGTCTTTGAAGACCCTGACCAACCAGGAAAGCAAAGGGTTTATATCTACGGGTCTCACGACAGTAGAATAACCGACTATTGCGGACGTGAACTCGTGGTGTGGTCGGCTCCTGTCGAGGACTTGAACCATTGGCGCTATGATGGCGAAATCTTGAAAGTGGATAAAAATGCCAAAGGTGAGCCTTTCGACTCTGCTTCTACCGCTGATGTGCTGTTTGCTCCTGATGTTACCCTCGTGACGGGAGCCAACGGTGAGAAAACCTATTATCTGTATCCTAATGACCAGAATGGTGGGCGCAATGGGCTGATAGCGAAGAGCAACAGGCCAAATGGTCCTTTCGAGGTCTGCAACTGGAGCAAGGACGACCCCAATCAGAGCGATGGAGTGCTCCGCTTCGATCCTGCTGTGTTTGTAGATGACGACGGACGGGTCTACGGTTATTGGGGATTTGAGAAATCCTTCTGTGCTGAACTCGACCCTGCAACAATGGCGACGGTGAAACCGGGGACGGCCATCGTTGAGGATATGATTTCCTCAAAAAACCAACCGGGAAAGTTCCGCTTCTTCGAGGCTTCCTCTATCCGGAAAATCAAGGATAAATATGTGTTTATCTACAGCCGGTGGACAGAGAATGGCGAATTTGGACTGCCCGACACCAACTACACTCTCGCCTATGCTTATAGCGATAAGCCCATGGGACCATGGACCTACGGAGGCACCATCATTGACGGCCGCGGACGTGAGGTCGACGAGCAGGGCAATACCATCGCATCTGCCACAGTTTCTGGTAATACTCATGGCAGTATCTGTGAAATCAATGGTCAATGGTATGTCTTCTATCACCGTCAGACGGGCACCAATGAGTTTGCACGCCAGGCCATGGTGGCACCCATTGAGGTCAAGGTGGAAGAGGGACCTGGCGGAAAGGTGGAAATCTCTGAGGGCGAGTACAATTCGGAGGGCTTCTCACTCAACGGACTCGACCCGAAGGAGCGTCATTCTGCTGGCATCGCCTGCTGGTACACAGGTCCGAAAGTGGCTGAGCATAAATGGCCGGACAATATTTTCTATGGGTCGTATGTGGAGGCTTCTTATGGAGAGGAAAACAAATTTGAGGCTCCTTATGATTTGCGCAACAACACCAACCAGGTCATCAACAACACGGATGGTTCGATTGTGGGATACAAGTACTTTAACTTCACCGAATCTAATGGCAAGGAGAATATCCAACTGCTGCTGAGACTGATTCCTGAGGGTGTCGATGGCACTATCCAGGTGATGGCCGACAGCCCGTGGACTTCGCGCGGAGGTATCTTGCTGGGCAGCATTCCCCTGAAGGCTGATATGCCACAAAACTCTACCGAACTGAAGGCCGACCTTCCCGCATTGAAGGAACTGACTGGGAAACATGCCCTCTTCTTTGTCTTCTCTTCTGACACGAAGGAGAAATCTCTCTGCAAACTACAGGACTTTGTCTTTGCTTTTTAATGGAGATACAAGATTTTATCCGCAATTTTAGGGAGGCTTTTGGTTCTCACGCACCCTTACCACTGTTGTTCGGCTACAGTGAACAGCCTCTTGCAGAAACAGATAAAATTGGCGGATGCTTCTTCAAGGGACTGCAGGCGGCCAGGGATGGTACGCCTGTCAGTCTCAGTGTGGATGTCATCGGTTGTGGCGGGGGCAAACTGTATACAGGCTTTTCCGACATGCCAGAAAGGGTGCCTGGTTTTGTTTCGCTCAAGGAGAAATACAAGAAAACACCTGAAATGGTGGTCGATTATGTCCAAAGCCTTGAGATGAAAAGGGCTCAGAAACCTTTTTTGAACTTCGTAAGAATCGACCGGGCTGCATCTTTTGAAGGCACGGAAGGTGTGCTGTTCTATGCCGTTCCCGACATGTTGGCGGGATTGTGTGGATGGGCTTTCTACGATAATAACCTACCGGATGCCGTGGTATCTCTTTTCGGGTCTGGCTGCAGTACAGTAGTTTCCATGACTGTGGTGGAGAATGAACGAAAAGGACATCGTTGCTTCTTGGGACTTTTCGACCCTTCGGTCCGTCCTTGGGTAGGTAAGAATGAACTGAGTTTCACCATTCCTTTCAGCCGTTTCGTTACGATGATGGACAGCATGAGAGACTGCTTCTTGTTCGGCACACACGCCTGGGAGAAGGTGAAAAATAGGTTGGAGGAGTGAAATCATCTGCTTTATAGTGAAGCAGGTAATTCATTTCTTCAAGGACTCTATCAAGATATCGAGTTGCTTGGCGAGTTCTTGATAATCATTGGGCTGAAGAGGGCAGGCTGACATTCTCTTTCCCATACCAGTGGGTATCAAGGTATATGCCTTTTCTTCCATGTCCTTGCCTGCTCTTGTCAGATTAATAATCTGCTGCCGTTTATCCTTCTCTCCCTTGTTGCGTATGACGAGTCCCTGTTTTTCCATTCGTTGCAACAGGGGAGTGACGGTGTTGGTCTCCAGGAGAAGGTGACGGGCAATGTCGTTCACCGGCTGCCCGTCCTTCTCCCAGAGCACCATCATCACCAAATACTGCGGGTAGGTGATTCCCAACTCATTCAACATGGGCGCATAAGCCTGTGTAATCAGTCGGGATGCACTGTAAAGCCGAAAGCAGATTTGGTTGTCGAGTAGGAGTTCTGCGTGTGCCATCTTTTCTTTCGATTAAAGCATTGACTCTATGTCCTTCTCCAACTTTTCAGGTTTGGTAGTCGGTGCGTAGCGCTTGATGGTCTCACCATCTTTTGAGACGAGGAATTTGGTGAAGTTCCACTTGATGGCTGAACCGAGCAAACCTTTTGTCTGGCTTTTCAGATATTTGAAGATAGGATGTGCGTCATTTCCGTTCACGTTGATTTTCTTCATGATTTGAAATGTCACACCATAGTTCAGTTGGCAGAATCCTTCTATCTCGCTGTCGCTGCCTGGGTCTTGTGAGGCAAACTGGTTGCATGGGAACCCGATAACAACCAGTCCTTTGTCTTTGTATTTCTGGTTGAGTGCCTCCAAACCTGCAAACTGTGGGGTAAAACCGCATTTGCTGGCTGTATTCACTATCAGTAATACCTTTCCTTCAAACTGAGCAAAATCCAATTCCTTACCTTTGCTTGTAAGGGCCTTGAAATCATAAATCTTTTCCATACTTTATTGCGTTTATTGTGTTACTTTATGTCGTTTACGATACAAAAGTATGGAAAATAATTTATATCGCAAGCGATACATTCAAAGTTTTAAGTTTGTTTAACGTTGTATCGCGTGCGATATAAATTACTGATGCGTTTGTGTCTATTTGCCTGTGATATCCTTGATATCTTTCAATGTGATGGCACCGATGATGTTGATGACCGTCAATTCATCTTTTTCCTCGGTAAACAGCGAGAACTCATTTTTCCCTTCTTTTTGACTCCTCTGATAGATGGTGACTTTCTCACCGCTGTCGTTGATGGTCATAATGGCTTCATACTTGCCTTCCCGAAAGGTCTTCAAGGCAAATTCTCTCACCTTAGGGATAAGAGAGGGCTTCTCACAGGTGAAAATGCGCAATTGGTCAAGTTTTCCTGCCACTTGACTGATGTCATGGTTACCTGCCTTTACTTCGGGTATCATCTTCAACATGGTCTTGGAGATGAAGATGGTGGTAATGCCATTGGTGTCTTCAAATTTCTCGAATAGGGCGGTCTGTGCCGTCGCACTGATGGAGGTGCTCAGTGCCAACAGCAGGGATAGGGAGAATATGATGAAACTTTTTTGTCTCATAATTCGGGGATTATTGATTGTTGTAGCATATAGCCTTGTTGATTGTCTCAGAGAATTTGAGCAAAGCCTTTTCTGTCTCTTTGGCGGCTTCCTCAGGATTGTCGTAAGTGTCCTTCTGTGTTTCCTCTACTGCTAAAGTGTCCTGATGATGATGACCGGCAAAATAGGTCACAGAGAAGATTAGTATCAGGCAGGCGGCTGCGGCGGCCACCCTTCTCATCCAGACGACATGGGCGTGATGAATGGATGGCTTTTCGCTTTCCTCCCACTTGTCGATTTGGGTGGATAGTCGCTGCTCCATCTCATCCATCATCAAGTCTGCCATCTCCAGTTCTTCCTGTGTGGCTTTTCCTTCTGCGATTTTTTGCAGGATGATATCTTTTTCGTCTTGTTTCATCTTCTTCCTTTTGTAGTGATCATTTCACGGATGGCTTTTCTCGCACGGCTCAGAAGCACCCTGATATGGGTTGGCTGCAAGCCTGTCTGCTGTCTGATCTCCTCGTTGCTCAGGTCTTCAACATCATGAAGGGTGATGATTCGGCGTTGCTGGACAGGTAATAGTCCTATCAGTCGCTGCACTTCTTGTGATTCATCCTCCAATGCCACCTTTTCCTCTATGGATGTCTCATCGGTGACTAATAGACGTTCAGATGACTGCTCTGAGATGTCCACACGCTTGCGTCGGATATGGTTGAGGTAGATGTTCCTCACAAGTGCAATACAGTAAGCCTCGGAGTTTTCAATCTCGCCTAACTGGTCACGTTTCGTCCATAATTGGAGATAGGCATCCTGTACCAAATCCTCCGCTTCTTGGGCATGGCCGGTCAGCCGCCACGCCGTCCAGTACATACGGCGCGACAAAGGTAAGAATTGTTCTTTAAACTCCGAGGCTTTCACTACTGATTATTGAGAGAGTTGATCAGAAGTTGAGGTTTTCGCAAGCCTCGATGTCCGACGACTTGAGCTTACCTTTGATTTGTACGAGTGCACATTCCTTGGGCTCTAAGTTCAGAATGACCATCTCGGTGATGTAGTCTTCCTTTGTCTTCGCCAAAATGAGGGTCTTTTCGTTGTCCTCGTTACTGTTGACCAGGGTTTCATAGCCGTTTTTCTGCAATTTGGAAGCCTTGTTGCGGAATTCCATGCAAAGGTCTGAGTCATCCTCTATGCTGAGGACTTTGATACTGCTTATCTTTTTTATGAAATCGCCGCCCTCTTCCTTTTTGGACTTCATCTTCACAAGGCCCATCATGGCGGGCGAGACTTCCACGCATTCCACATGTTGCCGGTTCTTGAACTCCTTGAAAAGGTCGTTGACCGTTTGAGCCGTCATCTGGGTGTAGGCGGCTATCAGTATTCCGAGTGTCAAAAGTATCTTTTTCATTGTCTTCTTTTTTTGATGTTGTTGTTCTGGTTTGAAGCGCTTACAATCATGAAGACACGTATTTCGTCTGATGTGTTACAAAAAAAGAGAAAAATGATGCTATTTTCTTTATTCGCACATTTCGCTGCGAAGATAATAGTTTTTTATTGGATTTTTTTTCTCTTATCCTTTTTTTTCTTATTTTTGTGGCAAAATGGGAATAGTTGTCTCATTGTTTATTAATTATTCATTAATCAAGTCACTTTTTCTATGAAAATAAAAAGAACTTTCCTGATAGTGATGATGACCATGGTGGTCTTGACTGTGAAATCCCAAAGTGTCAGTGTATTCTTCTCTGACAACGGAGGCAAATTTATCAATATACGAAATGCTCCCAACGGAAAAGTGGTGGATAAAGTTTCTGTCGACAGTAATGGTATGCTGGAGGTGATGTCGCCTGTTAATGGATGGTGGGTCATTTGTGGCAATAGTTACGAAGAGCCTGATAAAGGGGAAATCAAACTGAAAGGTGGCAAGAAACTTTATATCCATTCTTCAGGAATTGCTTTTGCTACCCGTAATTATGGTGGACAGAAACTTGTCTTGCGCAGCACTCCCTCTTCGAAAGGCAAGGTGGTTTATTCCTTCAAAGAGGAGATTTTATTGCATCCCATTGATGTGAAAGGCGACTGGGTGAAAGTGAGTACATTCGACGGAAAACACACCGGTTGGATTGAGGCTGAATGGCTCTGTGGCAACAGCGTGACAAATTGCTGCTGATTTTTTCTCGTTTTCTTGTCAACAAATTGAAGGTTCATACATCTTTATTATAGGTGCATAACTTGCGCCTATAGGCTTGTCATGCCTTCCCGACAAACTGCATAATGACTGAAACAAAGAAAAAATGAGACGTAACATTGTTCTATCTATGATGAAAAAAGCCACTTCCCGTCATTGGTTGACCACCTTTGTCTTTCTTTTCTTCATACTGACTGCCATGGACATCTTGGCACAAGATAAACCTCAGATGAAGGTGGATATCAGCATTGCCAACCGTGGAGATGAGGAAACACTTGAGCCTGGATATACCTGCTGGCGCGTCAAGCAGGGAAAGAGTGACTCCATGACGGAAAACGGTATCACCTGCACACTGTCTTGTCCTGAGGATGCCGATTATGAACTGCGTACGGGATGGAGCAAGTCGTATATCCAGAATGCTGACAACAAGGCAAAGAATGGAAGACTCACTTTTGATGGCATCAACCTCGACCCTAATACGTATGGTTCTATTACCTTGCGGTTGGAGGGACTCCCTGTAGGGGAGCATACCTTGCAGACATATCATAATTGTTGGGAGAATCCTGAGAGATTCTATGCCGCACCCATTACCGTCAAGTGCAATGGCGTGGTGGTGCATGAAAGGGTCGACCTGTCGTTTGGTCAGGCCGTCGCCGCCAATGCCTGTCTGGTGACCACTTCTTTCACAATCCAACAGGCGGGGGATGCCGTGGAATTGGAGTTTATTACATCGGCCGACAACCCAGGAACACCCTCTGGCGGTCAGACCAATGCCTATATGCCGCCTCTCTGCAATGGCTTCGAACTCAATACCGTCAGCATCACTTCCCAGGCCAAGGAACCATGGCCTGCTGATGGAGATATGCACGTGGATGCTGATGAAACTCATAGCCTGACTCTGAAATGGACACCGCCTGAAAGCAACTTGAAGGAACATCACCTGTTTTTTGGCACTGATTCCATAGAAGTAGACAACATGGCCGTTCCTACAGCGGTGCTGCCTGCTGGAGATACCTCGTACTTCGTCGACAATCTTTATTCCATGAACACGTATTATTGGCGTGTGGATGAAGTGGACGAGGATGGCAATGTGACGGCGGGGAAAATGTGGCATTTCAAACCAAGGCAGTTGGCTTTCCCGGGAGCGGAAGGCTATGGACGCTTCGCCCAGGGTGGGCGGGGTGGTTCTGTCTACCATGTCACCAACTTGAACAATGACCATAACCCGGGTTCTCTGCTTTATGGATTGGTGGATGTCGAAGGACCGCATACGATTGTCTTTGATGTATCTGGACTCATCGTCATGGATTTCAGTTCGGTGTTTACCAAACCCAATATCACCATCGCCGCTCAAACGGCACCGGGAAAAGGCATCTGCTTAAAGAATTGCAACGTAAACATCGGGTCCGACAATATCTGCCGTTTCATGAGGTTCAAACGAGGATATGGCGAGACGGGAAATGCCATGGGAATGACGGGCTCTGACCATGCCATCGTCGACCATACCACTGCTGCATGGGGTACCGACGAAACGGTCTCTGGAAGAGGGGCAAAAAACGTTTCCTTCCAATATTCCATGATTGCCGAGGCGCTGGGCATTGCCGACCATAAGAATTATCCTGCTGGTACAAATCACGGTTTCGCAGCCACCATAGATGGAAAAATCGGCTCTTGGCACCACAATCTGCTGGTCAACTGCAACGGACGCAATTGGAGTATGGGCGGGGGGATGGATGGCACAAATACCGCAATCGGACAGATGGACATTTTCAATAATGTCGTGTACAACTGGTATGGGCGCACAACCGACGGCAACTGCCATGAGGTGAATTTCGTGGGCAACTACTACAAAATGGGACCTGACACAAGACGGAAGGAACTGTTTATCCAGCAATATGAGAATGTGGGGTCGCCGGAAAGCACGTGGCGGGCTTATGTCAACGGCAATGTCAGGGAAAACAAGAATCACACCTTGAGTTATGACAAAAAAGGGGATACCTACACCATACAACTGTCGAATGGAGACCCCGGACCTTCGTATGAGACGATTGTCGATGCTCCTTTCTTCCCCTCATATGCCGCCATTCATACGGCCACGGATGCCCTGAAAATCGTTACCAGTGATGCGGGGGCCACCATGCCGGTGAGGGACGACCAACATGTGCGCGTCATAAGGGAGACTATCGATGGCACGTATACCTACGTCGGCTCGAGGTCGGGCATCAAGGGCGAAATCGACCATGAGGACGATTGTGGTGGTTTTGAGGCTTACCCAGAAGAAGTTCGTCCCGACAATTTCGATACCGACAGGGACGGCATGCCTGATTGGTATGAGAAATTGACAGGAAGCGACCCTAATGTGGCCAACCATAATGATGACCCTGACCATGATGGATGGACGCTTTTGGAGGATTATCTTGAGTTCATGGCTCATCCGTATCTCATCCTCGAGCCAAACACCACTGGAACGGTCAATGTGGCACCATTTTTCCGTGGATTCAAGAATTCACCTGTCTACAGCATCTCGTTTGCAGAAAACAACTTGTTCTCTGCCGTCATTCAGGACTCTGTCATCTCGGTGAATGCAAAGGACTTGGGCGGTATCGGGATGATGACCATGCAGGTGATGGATAGCGAGGGAACCACGTTCCAACAACGGTTAAGCATTGCCGTGACAGGCGACAAATTGGGTATACCATCGGTGTGGAACGAGGATGATATCGAGGTCATAGGACGGGAATTCTTCACCCTCGATGGCAAAAAAGTGAATCACCTGGAATCACAAGAGGTTTACATCATGAAAGTCTATGACGCAAAGGGACAGACTCACACGATGAAAATCATCAAGGACTGAAGAATTCATTTGACGACTTTGGCGTCTGTCTTCTTGATGTAAAGACAGTCGTGAGCGGTGTCGAGTTTATAATAAATACCCTCTTCCGTAAATTGGTCGGCAAGGATGGTTCCTTTTCTTACGGTCGTATAAAGCACATCCATGCCTCCGTCTTTATAATTGTCGGTATAAATGGGGGTACTTTCCTTGGTGGCTACCAATCGGGGCTGCCCATTACCCTCATACCATTGCAACTCTCCGACATACTTGCTGTAAGCCCAGCCCGTGATTTTTCCCACACTGACCTTGCACCAGTTGCCGCTATTGCCGCGAAGCACACCCTGACCTAAACCGTGGGAGGGCCCATACAGTTTGGTCAGCACAGGGGCCTTCATGGAAGGCTTCTGCCTGACATTGACAAAACCGTCATCGGAAGTGGCAAACACTACAGTAAACACATCTTGAGCCCAAATGGTGCACCCCATCATAAGGGCTGCCATAATAGAAAATATACGCTTCATACCTGTCATAGTTGATAATAATCTTTTTTACTGCCCTGTCTATTTCACAACGGGATTCTTTCTCACTGGGTCGCACGTCAGGTCGCAGCCTAACTTCTTCAAGATTTTACGGTCTATCTCGCTCAGCATCACGGTGCAGTGCATTTGACAGCCGCGGAGTTTCGGGAGACATTCCAGTGCCCGGCGGCAGTTCTCGTCATGGGGAGAGAGGACGGAGAGCGCCACCAATACCTCATCCGTGTGAAGACGGGGGTTCTTGCCTCCAAGATAATCTATCTTCGTCTTCTGGATAGGTTCTATCATACTTTGTGGAATCAGTTTCACTTCATGGTCAATGCCGGCAAGATATTTGGTGACATTCAGAAGAAGAGCGGCACAACAACCAAGAAGTGAGCCGGATTGTGAGGTGATGATGGTGCCGTCTTCCAATTCGATGGCAGCACTGGTATGGCCGCTCTGCTCCTTCCGCTCATTGGCTGCTACAGTAGTACGGCGGTCGGCAGTGGTGATTTTCAACTGGTTGAACAGCATCTGAATCTTGTGAACCTCATTGTCATTGCAGGCGCCGTCGGCCAGTTTGTTGGTGGCTGTATAGTAGCGGCGGATGATTTCTGCCTTGGAGGCCTCGCAGCAAACCTTGTCGTCGGAAATGCAGAAACCCACCATGTTCACACCCATATCGGTAGGCGACTTATAGGGGTTCTCACCATAGATGCCCTCAAACAATGCATTGAGTACAGGGAAAATCTCTATATCGCGGTTATAGTTGATGGCTACCTTGCCGTAGGCGTCGAGGTGGAATGGGTCAATCATGTTCACGTCGTTCAGGTCGGCAGTGGCTGCCTCATAAGCGACATTGACAGGGTGCTTCAAGGGAAGACTCCAGACCGGGAAGGTCTCAAACTTGGCATAACCTGCGTGGACACCACGCTTGTTCTCTCCATATAGTTGACTGAGGCAGACGGCCATCTTGCCGCTTCCAGGACCCGGAGCTGTAACGATGACCAAAGGACGCTGGGTCTCCACAAAGTCATTCTTGCCAAAACCATCATCCGAGGCTATCAGGGAGACATTGTGGGGATAACCCTCAATGAGATAATGGAAATAGGTGCTGATGCCCATTCTTTCCAACCTCTGCCTGAAAGTGTCTGCTGCCCGTTGACCTGCATAATGGGTAATGACCACAGAGCCTACCATGAAGTCGCGGTTGAGGAATTCATTGCGCAGACGGAGCACATCTTCCTCGTAAGTGATTCCGAGGTCGGCGCGGATTTTATTCTCCTCGATGTCTTCGGCATTGATGACAATCACTATCTCAATGCTGTCACTCAACTGTTGAAGCATCGACAACTTGCTGTCGGGCTTGAAACCTGGCAACACACGGGATGCGTGGTGGTCATCGAAGAGCTTGCCGCCCAACTCCAGATAAAGTTTCCCTCCAAATTGTGAAATCCGTTCCCTGATATGTTCAGATTGGATTTTCACATATTTCTCATTGTCAAAACCGATGGTCATTTTTCACTGAATGATTGATTTGCTTGCAAAATTATAACAAAAAGTCGGAAGAAATGGCATATTTGTGGGGTTTTTGAAAAAATAATTGGTGGCGCATATGAACTTTGACTTCTTTGTCGGACGACTTTCTTACTCTCCATTTCTGAAAAGAACGAATGAAAAATTGTCGCTTCTCTCTTTTTTTCGTAATTTTGTACCCGTAAATATATCGCTTATGCTCCAGATCCGTTGCAAGAACATCAATATCACCAAGACTTTTCCTGAAGGAATATCCTTGGTGGAGGTATATCAGGCCTTTGCCGATGAAATCAAATTGCCGTTTCCTGTTGTCGCAGCAAAAGTTAACAACACGGCGCAGGGGTTGAAATTCAGGCTTTTCCAAAACCGTGATGTGGAATTTGTGGATGCACGAGATGGTGTGGGACACAGAGTCTATGTCCGCTCTCTCTGTTTTGTGCTTTACAAGGCAACCTGTGATTTGTTCCCAGGCAGCAAACTTTTCATTGAGCATTCCTTGTCACGTGGCTATTACTGCAATTTCAAGAAAAGGAACGCTGAGAATCTGACGGCACAGGATGTGGAACGCATCTGTGAACGTATGCAGGAAATCATCAACCTCGATATGCCTTTCCGCCGCACCGAAGCCACCACTGAGGAGGCCATACGTGTTTTCAAGGAGAGGGGGTTCTCTGACAAAGTGAAACTGCTGGAAACCTGCGGACAGATATACAGTGATTACTATACGTTGGGCGATACTGCCGACTATTATTATGGACCATTGGTGCCTTCTGCTGGTTATCTTCGGGTGTGGGGACTGGAAATGTTCAACGACGGTATGCTTCTGAGAGTGCCCGACCCGCGCAATCCCATTCAACTGGCGGAAAAAGTGGAACAACCCAGAACTTTCGAGGCACTCGCAGAAAAAGTGAGATGGGACATCATCATGAGATTGTCTAATGTGGGTGATGTCAATAAAGCCATCCTCAAAGGTTATGCCTCAGAACTCATCCAGGTGAGTGAGGCATTGCAGGAGAAGAAAATCGTACAGATAGCAGAGGAGATAGACAGAAGATTTCACGATGAGTCCAACCCTGTCCGTATGGTTCTTATCACAGGACCGTCAAGTTCCGGAAAAACGACATTCACCAAGCGACTGTCCGTTCAGTTGCTGGCTTGTGGATTGCGGCCTATCTCTTTCTCTACCGATGATTATTTCGTCAATAGGGTGGACACCCCGTTGTTGCCCAACGGACAATATGATTTCGACAATATCAATGCCGTGGATTTGCCCTTGCTTGATGATCACCTTACCCGGTTGATGAAAGGTGAGCGGGTGGAGGTGCCTGAATACAATTTCGTCACGGGAAAAAGAGAATTCAATGGCAAGAAACTGAAACTACAGAACGATAATGTGCTCATTATAGAGGGTATCCATGCACTCAATCCGAAACTCACGGAACATATTCCCGGGATTGCCAGTTACAAAGTCTTTGTCTCGGCGCTAACCAGTGTTTCACTGGATGACCACAACTGGATTCCTACCCGCGACAACAGGTTGTTGAGACGGATTATACGAGACTACAACAAGGGGGCATATACCGCAAGAGAGACCATCAGCATGTGGCCTAATGTCTGCGAGGCTGAGGAGAAATGGATTCTCCCGTTCCAGGAAACCGCTGACGTGATGTTCAACTCTGCACTCAACATTGAGTTTGCCGTTCTCCGTGCTCATGCCGAAATTATCTTGGCTACTGTGCCGAAGAATTGTCCTGAATATACCGAGGCCCACAGACTCTTGAAATTCATTCATTACTTCTTGCCTGTGGGCGACAAGGAGATACCACCTACCAGTATCATGCGTGAGTTTGTGGGTGGTTCAAGTTTCAAGTATAGATAAATTTTAAATGAATATTATTTTTCTAACCCTGACCAGGGTGAATTCGATTGCGTTTCGGGGTATCTACACCGACTTGATGCGAAAATTTCGAGATGAAGGACATCAAGTTTATATGGTAGTCTCATCTGAGAGAAGGTTCGACGAGCAGTGTGGCCTTCTTGAGATTGATGGCGTAAAAGTGCTGAGAGTGAAAATTCCCAATGTCCAGAAGACCAATGTGGTGGAGAAAGGCATAGGCACGTTGATGATGGAACCGCTCTATAAGCGTGCCATCAAGAAATATTTCAAGGATGTGCCTTTCGGATTAATCCTCTATTCCACTCCTCCCATCACTTTCAATAATGTGGTGAGATACTTGAAGAAAAAGAATCCGCAGGCGGTGGCCTACTTGCTGCTGAAAGATATCTTCCCCCAAAATGCGGTGGACATGAAGATGTTCTCCAAAAACAGTCCTTTCTACTGGCTCTTTAGAAGGAAGGAGAAACAATTGTATCAAGTGTCCGATTTTATTGGCTGCATGTCGCCGGCCAATATGGAGTTCATTAAGAAGCATAATGATTTTGTCAACCCCGAGATTGTAGAGTTGGCTCCTAATAGCCTCGAGGTGGTGGAACGTAAGCCTGTAGACAAGTTGGCTGTCAGAAAGCGGCTCGGTTTGCCCGCTGACAAGAAACTGTTTGTCTATGGTGGAAATCTTGGCGTTCCCCAAGGTATTCCGTTCATGATTAAATGCCTGGATGCTTGTGCTAAATTTAATGACTGTCACTTCATTATTGTTGGTGGCGGCACGGAGAAAAAGAAAATTGACGAATGGCTTGCCCATGGAGCACCTTCCAATGTTCAGTTCATGGAACGTCTGCCAAAAAATGACTACGACGACATGGTGAGTGCCTGCGACGTGGGAATGATATTCCTCGACCACCGGTTCACCATTCCCAACTATCCTTCAAGGTTGATTCCTTACCTGGATTTCTCCCTGCCGGTCCTGGTTTGTTCCGACCCCAATACGGATGTAGGGAAAATAGCACAGGATAACGGATATGGCCTCTGGTGCGAAAGCAACAATGTGCAGGGTTTTGTCGGGTGTGTGGAGAAATTGGCAGGAATGGACCAAGCCGGGTTGAATGAAATGGGGAAGCGTGGACGGCGTTTCTATGAGGAGAACTATGACGTGAAGGTCACTTATAAGGCTATTGCCAAGCATCTTGGACACTGATGAGACTATTGCTTGTTTTTTTATTGTTCCTGTTGCCGACATGGGTGGATGCCGAGGATGAAAAACTTTCGGGAAGGGTGATTGGCACCTTGGAGACAGTAGACTATACTACCTTCAACAAGTCTACCACGGTCAATACCCGTGACATGGCTTTCGATGGAAAACTTAACACCTTCTTTGCTTCATGGGAACGTAGTTACACCTGGACAGGGCTTGACTTGGGCAGCAAACATGTCATTACAAAGGTGGGATGGTCGCCAAGAAATGATGGTAAAGGAGAGGAACGGGTGATGCTCGGGGTGTTCGAGGGAGCCAACCGCGAAGACTTCATGGATGCATTGCCTATTTATATCATCAAGGAACGTGGGAAGATAGGAGAAATTTCCTATGCTACTGTCTCCTGTTCTGCAGGTTTCCGCTATGTGCGTTATGTCGGTCCCTCGGATGCACGATGCAATATCGCAGAACTCGAGTTTTATGGCCATTCTGGTGAAGGTGACAGCCTCCATCTTTACAGACTTACCAACCTGCCTACGGTGACTATTCATACGCTCGACGGAACAATACCCTATGACAAGGAAACCGACATCTCGTCACAAATCTCCATCATCGGGGATGAAGACGAAAACTTGTTGAATGTTCCGGGTGGCATTCGTGAGCGTGGCAATTATTCACGCTCTTTCCCCAAAAAACCATACCGGATTAAGTTTGATAAAAAACAACATGTGCTTGATGCTCCGGCAAAAGCCAAAAAATGGACGCTCATCAACAACTATGGCGACAAAACTTTGATGCGCAACCTTCTGGCATTTGAGATAAGCCGGAAAATGGGAATGCCCTATACGCCTTACGGTCGTGCGGTGGATGTGTTGTTGAATGGTGAATACAAAGGTTGCTACCAGTTGTGCGACCAGGTCAATGTCAACAAAAACAGGGTGAACATTACTGAAATGACTCCACAGGACATTTCGGGAACGGCTCTCACCGGGGGCTATTTCTTCGAAATCGATGCGTATGCCGACCAGGAGAGAAAGTGGTTCTGGTCATCGGGCGGAAACCCCGTGGTCATCAAGTCGCCTGACGAGGACTCCATTCAGACAGTACAGTTCAACTATATCAAGAGCCATTTCAACAAGATGGAGAGTCAATGGAAACAATACCTTGACCTCAACACCTTCCTTCGGCACTTCCTGGTCGGAGAGTTGTCGGGCAACACCGATACTTATTGGAGCGTCTTCATGTATAAACAGCGAGACGACGACATCGTCTATACCGGACCGGTGTGGGATTTCGACTTGGCTTTCGACAACGACAATAGAACTTATCCCGTCAATGCCAAAAGCGATTATATTTACCGCAACGGGGGAAGTTGTACGGGAAACATGAGAAGTTTTGTTGACCGAATCGTGGTATATGATGCCTCTGCTAAGGCCAAACTGCTGAATATTTGGGACGAAGCCCGGCAAAACGGACTAAACCAGGAGAGTCTGGTGGCCTGTGTCGACCAATTTGAAGAAGAACTGGCATTGTCGCAGGAACTGAACTTCTTGCGATGGCCCATTATGAATCAATGGGTGCATCAGAATCCGAATGTCTGGGGCAGTTATGCCAATGAGGTGCAGAATGTGCGCCGTTTTATTAAACAGCGTGTGGAGTGGATAGACAAAAAGTTGAACTACACCTTCATTCCTTCTACTATCGAAAAGGCATATGTCGACTTTAATGAGCCTTATGAGGTCTTCAACCTCTCGGGTGTCTATTGCGGCAAGAGTCTGGATAGTATGACTCCCGGAGTTTATATCGTCCGCCAGGGGAGCAAGACTTTGAAAGTCGTTCACTAAATGATTGAAGGTGAATACTGTCTCCTTGTACTCTCAGATTTCTTTTATCCCTTTTTTCTGAGTTCCCAGAAGGCGATGGCGGCGGCCGAGGCCACGTTGAGTGAATCTACGCCGTGCTTCATGGGGATACGCGCCACATAGTTGGCCGAGGATATAGTTCTCTGAGGTAGCCCGTCGCCTTCGGTGCCCATGATGATGGCCAGCCGTGATTCTGCCTGCAAGACTGGGTCGTCAATGGATATGGAGTCTTCGCTGAGAGCCATGGCCACCGTGCGCATGCCGTACTGTTCCAAAGTTTCGATGCCGCCTTCAAGCCATGTCCATGGCACCAGGAAAACGGAACCCATGGATACGCGGACTGCACGGCGGTTGAGCGGGTCACACGAATCTGGCGTCAGCAATACACCGTCGATGCCTAAAGCCGCCGCAGCCCGGAAGATGGCACCGATGTTGGTGGTGTCTACCACACCGTGGATGACAACCACACGGTGGGCATCCTGACATATCTTTGCCACAGTTGGCAGGGTGGGCCGCTTCATGGCGCAGAGAACACCTCTCGTCAGTGTGTAGCCTGTGAGGGCTGAGAGCAAATCGCGTTCTCCGGTGTAGATGGGGATGTCACCGCAACGGGCGATAATGTCTGCGGCATCTCCCTCTATATGACGCCGCTCACAAAGTAGGGAAACGGGTGTGTAACCGGCATTTAATGCCACTGAAATCACCTTGGGACTCTCGGCGATGAAAATCCCTTTGGTAGGCTCCAAACGGTTGCGCAACTGTGCCTCGGTCAGTGTGCCGAAAACTTCCACTCCCGCTTCTGTCAAAGATTGTATTTCGATGATTCTCATTGTCGGCTGTTTTTATTTTACCAAATCACGTGCCTCCTCAGTCAGATAGGGTAGGCATACTTCATAGGGTATGGTCACCTTAGGGTCACCATATTCAAAGGGGCAGATGTCGTAGATGGAATAATGGAGACAGACTCCTTCCTTGGTCAGATAGGCAGGAAAGGTGGGCATGGGCATCAGGCTTAGGTCTACCGTGCAGATAGAGGCCAACTCCCTGTCGCTGCTTACCTTGAAATAGCGTTTCATGCCCTGGATGATGTGGCTGTATAGTTCCTCGTCCACCTTGCGGATGATGTTGCCCAACCGCCGGCCATCTCTCAGACGGAATGTGACGCCATAATCGGAGTATTCTCCGTGTGCACCATTGGTCAGGTAGGAATAGCGGTAAACCTCGTAGGTGGCATATTTTTCATTGGCGAAGAGCAATTTGATTTCCGTACCTTCTTCGGGCACTTCATTTCGGCTCACTTTGGTCAGGCCCATCTGCTCCAGGGTGTTATGCAATGCTGTTGATCGTTGGCGGCAGTATTCCTCAACAATGGAGGATGGGTCGTCGGACACACTGCTGACATTCTCCTCAAACAGGGTGCTCTTGATGAATTCGCGGATGGACGACACGGCTTTCTCGGGTCCACCCATGGGATAGTCTATGTATACATCAATGAGCCCGCTTTTGCTTTGGGCGGTACTGACAAATGAATCTGTCTGAAGTATCTGGTTGGCGATGCGTGTTGCTGTGTCTGAGCCATTGACCGAGGATACCGTCGGTGAACTGTTTCCTGATTTGCTACAGTTCACGGACAAGATGACTGTCAATAAGAGAATGATGTAGGAATAGTTGCGCAACATGATGCAAAAATAGCAAAATATTTGCATATTTCGTTTTTTTTCCCTATTTTTACCATCGAAATCAAATGTCCCAAATTATGAAACGCTTTGCTCACATCCTAATTTTATTGTTGGCTGTGCTTGTTGAAGCAACGGCTCAGAACGCAATGTTCAATGTGGCTGGAACTGTCAGGGATGCAAAAACAGGAAAACGTCTACCCCAGGCCAGCATCACCACTCAAGCGGGTAAGGTGGCTACGGTTACCAATGCCGATGGAAAATTCACCATCAAATCCTCGTTGCCCATCCATGAAATTTGGGTTTCATGCATGGGATATAGTGCCGTGAAAGTAACCGTTGATGAGAATAATGCAAACGACGTGGTTGTCAAACTTTCACCAGGCACCATCATGCTGTCGGAACTGATTGTCTCAAATATGAATGCAAGGGAAATTGTTGAGATGGCGGTCGATAAGATTCCCAATAATTTCAGCCGGAACAACGAATTGCTACGATGCTTCTATCGTGAGACAACACAGAAAGGAAAACGATTCATCTATGTGGCTGAGGCTGTCACCGATATCTACAAGGGTGGATATAACCGACTGACTGGTGTCGACAGGGTGGCCATTGAAAAGGGCAGAAAACTGATGAATGTCAGGCAGGCGGATACCCTCGGGGCAAAAATCCAGGGCGGACCTACCTTGCCTGTAGCGCTTGACCTGATGAAAAACCGGGAGATTCTCCTCTCTCGAGAGGAACTCGATTTGTATAACTTCACCATGGACATCCCTGTGACTATCGATGGAAGACCCCAATTGGTCATCAACTTCCATCCTGCTTTTGTCACCGACCATGTGCTGTATCATGGGAAAATGTACGTCGACAGGCAGAATCTGGCGTTCACCCGTATCGTCATGTCTTTGGATATGTCAAATGAGGAAGCGGCCACGAAAGCCATGTTGCTGCATAAACCAAATGGAGTAAGGTTCAGACCGAAAGAACTGACCACCACAGTGGCCTACAGGTTTGACGGAGAGGTAAGTCGAATGCATTACCTGAAAAGTGATGTGAGATTCTATTGTGACTGGAAAAGGAAACTCTTTGCACAACCTTTCCATGTGGAAGCCGAAATGGTGGTCACCGACTTGATGTCTCAGGATGCTACTCCTATCAAGTTTAAAAACTCTTTCTCCATGCTCGACTCCTTTTACGACAAGGTGGAATTTTTTGCCGATCCCTCTTTCTGGGATGATTATAATATCATCGAACCAACGGAGTCGCTGGAGCATGCCATACACAAGTTGAAGAAGAACCAGGCAGATAAACCCTCTATCTAAGGGCTGCGGGTCGATTGTTCGTTTCCCTTTTCGTTTTCTTCCTTTTTGCAAGTTTTCGTTAAGATTATTTGCACATTTGTCATTTGTTGTCGCCTTTTTATGTCATAGTCTTAACATTTCGTTGAGACATAATTGTACATTTTTATTAATTTTTTTTGCTATTATGCAAAAAATGTTTAATTTTGTGCCGTCTTATATCATACACACAACTGTGCCGTGCACTTTTTTTCAGTTCATCGGTTAAAAACGGACTAACTATAACTTGACAGAAAACAAATAGGTCTAGTATATAATTAATGTATATTATATTATTAATTTAGAGAGAGAGTTTTATGATTAAAAAGCTAACTATGTTTTTTGCGTGCCTGTTCTTGTATACAGGAATGGCATTCGCACAGACAAAGGTCACTGGTACTGTGGTCTTTCAGGAAGATGGTCTTCCCGTGATCGGAGCGACCGTTCAGGTTGTAGGCACATCCGAAGGTACTGTGACTGATGCAGATGGAAGGTTCTCTCTGAACATTCCAAGTGGTAGGAAAGCCACTTTGCGCGTCTCATATGTGGGATTGCAGACCATAGAGGTTACTGCTGCACCTAATATGCGCATTGAGTTGCTTTCTGATGACACGGTACTCGAGGAGGTGGTCGTCACCGCCATGGGTATTTCCCGTCAACAGAAGACACTGGGCTATTCCGCACAAACACTGAAAGATGAAGAATTGACAAAAGGTAAGCTGACGGATGCCACTTCTGCCCTGGCAGGTAAGATGGCTGGTGTGCAGATTAACACTGTATCAAGTGACCCGGGTTCGGCCAGTTCGGTCATCATTCGTGGTATCAGTTCTATCAACGGTAACAACCAACCGTTGTATGTCATTGACGGTGTGCCCCTCCAGAGCACAACCCGCAACATTCACTACCACTCCAATGCTATTGGCGGTTTGGCCAATATCAACCCCAACGACATCGAGTCGATGACCGTGCTGAAGGGTGCTGCCGCTACAGCCATCTATGGTAGCCGCGCTGCCAATGGTGTGGTGGTCATCACTACCAAGACTGGTAAGAAGCATGGCGACCGCAATTTCCAGATTTCTTATGACGGCTCCGTGCAATGGCGTTCGGTGTCTACACTGCCTGCCATGCAGAACATGTTCGGACAGGGATGGAACGGAAAACAGACCTATATCGAGAATGGTTCTTGGGGACCCGAGTTCGATGGTTCCACACAAGTCTATGGTCCTATTTGGAACAACCAGCAATTGATTCACAAATATGAGGCT
>CACXDY010000266.1 GCA_902766505.1 uncultured Prevotellaceae bacterium | reverse complement strand
CACTGATATCAAGGTTGCCACGGGTAGTGTAGGCGTAATCCTTAGTGATGGCATCGACCCAGTTGACATCTGGATAGAGGTCGGGGTCGTAGCCTATACGTGTACGGTCTATCTGCTGCTGGGTGAAGGGTTGAGCAATGCCATCTTGTGAGGCCAGCTGGTTGAGCAATGTCATATAGTCGGGTGCACTGAGGAACTCTGGCATCTGGGTAGGCTCATTGACGGAGTGCTCCACATGGAATCTCACCTGGGGTGCACCAATCTTTCCTCTTTTCGTTGTGATGACGATGACTCCATTGGCACCCCTGACTCCATACATGGCTGATGCGGAAGCATCTTTCAAAATTGAGAATGATTCAATTTCTGCAACATCCACATTGTTTAGGTCGCGGGCAACACCATCTATCAGAATCAGCGGGTTGTTGCTTCCTGAGAAAGTGGAGATACCACGAATCCAGAAGTTGGAGTCGTCATAGCCAGGTTCTCCCGAACGTTGGATACCAATCACACCACTCAATTTACCTGCTAAGTTGTTGGATAAGGTTCGGGTTGTTCCAAATTTCAGTTCTGTCGGATTGATGGTCTCGATAGAACCGATAATAGATGCTTTTTTCTGACTGCTATAGCCTGTCACAACCACTTCCTCAAACTCACTGGCTTCTTCTTCGAGTACCACATTGAGTAGTTTGGCTCCATTCACCTTCACCTGCGTTTTTTTGTAGCCGATATACGAGAATTCGAGCATGGAGTTGTTTTGTGCAGGAACTTCGATGTGGAACATACCATCAATGTCGGTGACTGCCCTATTTTCGGTTCCTACTGCAGTCACGGTTACACCGATAAGGGCTTCTTTGTCCTTGTCGGTAACGATACCTGTGACTTGTGACATTTTTACATTCGACTGGGCGAGAGACCTCGTCATCAGAGGACCTGGTACCAGCATGACAAGAAGGCACAGAAGAACAGTGCCTGCCGGTAGCCAAGAGAGACAAAATTTGAATAATTGCTTTTTCATCTTATGGTTATTGTTGATCTGGTTTCGATTCTGTTGCAAAGTTAGCCTATATACATTCACACGCATAATATAATGATGATTGTATAATTGGAATATCACCATATCAACATACAAGTATCTTAAAATCAGATACTTCAAAAAAAACACCCTATACCCGTGTATAACGGAAATATAGGGTGCTTTGTGGTTTTTATTTCAAGAAATCAACTGTTCGTCGAGGGGAATATAGTTCCCAAAGTGAGGCGATTGTCCATCCTGGAGCGAAGATGTCGTTGTAGAAACCCTTGCCATTTTTACCATAGTCCCAGTGGGTATGTTGCACTACTTCGGGATTGAATCCTGGTACCCCGATGCCGCATAGCCGATGCTCGGTGGGCAAGAGTTGGCAGAGCGAGGTGTGTATGACATCAGCCATTGTGCCAAAACGCTTTTCGCCGGTGACTTCCGAGAGCCATTTCACAATATGGTGTAATTCGAAGACAAACACATCTACATGGTTGTTCTCTACCGACACATTGCTCCACCCACGACTCTTGAAATTCAGTTCTCCCAACATTTGTCCGGGGGCGAATGGCACATCCCACATATAATACCATGACATGGCGAAATATGCCGCCTGCTTGCACAACGCGATATAATGTTCACGTTCTTTACCCTTGGTCAACATGGCTAAATAATAGGTGGCAGTCACTGCGCTGATGGCTGCTTCTTTGTCTTCGCAATTGGCATCGAGGGTAGAAGAGAAGTAGTCGCTTTTCGAGATGATATTTTTCTCAAGATAGTCTACTGAGAGTTTGGCTGCCTTCAGATAGCGCTTGTCTTTGAAATATTTATACCCCATGACAAGGGTTGATGTGGCGCTTGGCGTCGAACCTCCCGAAGCATCTACGTGTGTTCCGTCGTCGCGGTATTTACGGGGAAAGTGACCATCGCTCTCCTGCAAGGAGACCATGGCATTGAGAAGGGTGCGCATTTTCATTTCCCAGTCTTTATGAAAACGGCCGTTTCTTCGTTCATAGTTCAAATAATGAAGTACCGCATATACAGCTTCTGACTGCTCGCGTATGCTGTGAATGATATCCTTGTCTGCAGGTATCCCACCTGCGATGTGCATGTCTTCCTTGAAATAACCATTGGCAGTGAACCCGTTTGACAACCAACTGTCAAAAATGTCGTTGCCCATTTTGATGAGTTGGGTATCGCCAGTCTGCTCTCCATACTCTAATGAATTGAATGCATTCAGAAGCACTCTTCCGCAAAAACCCAACTGAACATGGTCTACGGGACGACAGTCGTCACAGCGGATGCTGATGCCTGAATGGTATTTTAGGGGATATTTGTCCACATAGGCTTTCTTGAAGTAGTTGGATAGTTGCGACTTCACTTCATCGGGAGTGTATAGTGGTTGCAACGGGGTGGGGTGCAGTTGGTCGAAACAATCACACCAGGTGTTGGTCACAAATTCACCATAGTCGTTTGCATGACCTTCACGGATTAGCCATTCTAGTACTATTTTGCTGCCCTTTTTGAGTTTGGCAAACGTATGGATGGGGTTGACTAATGTGAGTTTACGGATATACCTTTTCGGTGCCTCCACAAAAGGATAGCCAAATGTGAGATGGGCACGTCCATCAGCATTATCGAAACCTAAATATCCTAATGTGCTGTGCCCTCCAAGTATGACTTCTCCCTCCTGATGGGTTAGTAGGGCGTCTGCAGGTTGTGAGTCAAGCACCCTCATCACTGTCAGCGATTTGCCCGAACCAGTGTCGAATACTCCAGTAAGGGGGGCAGATAGACGGTCTTCCCTGAAATTCCAACTGTTAGAAGTATGGAATGAAGGTGCCTCTGCTGGCGACCGTAGGTTCTTGTGATACCAGAACCCCGGCATGTAGAACTCACAATCGGGCGTTTTGAAACCTGTATGGGCTGTGATGCCTATGTTGAAGTATACTGTCTCGTTGGCAGTCAGTGTCAGTGTGAGGCGGCATACATCACCTACTATCTCCTTCTTCTCATTTATCGATAGCGGTATCGTTTGTGAAGCAACAAGATTGTCGTTGGTCTTGTTCAGAGAGTAGGTCACTGATGGATTGCCTGGTTGTTTTAAAGCGATTTGGTATGACAACTCCGCTGGATATGCTTTCAAGCCCGTCGTCATCAATAGGGCAAGGAAACAGATTTTCATAAGATGTTTCATGTCATTAAATTTATATTGTGTTATTTGAATTTCGTTTTTTCTACTCCTTCAAAAGTCATTTTTACGGGTTGGATATAGCCATTGTCATCGAAATACAGGCGGTCGATGCAGACCTGCCGTGAATTGGCTGCCGTTTCTGTAAGCGGGCGACGGTGATATACTATATACCACTCATTGTCACCTTTTCCTTTGATGACGGAATGATGTCCGGCACCAGTGGCTATCGATGGGTCTTGTTGCATGATTTTCCCTATGCGGTGGAAAGGACCGAGAGGAGAGTCGCTGATGGCATAACTCACACTGTAGTTGGGCAGTCCCCATCCACCTTCGCTCCACATGAAATAATACTTCCCACGATATTTGAGCATGAATGGTCCCTCAACGTATTGGTCGGGCGTGACCTCCTTCGTCATCTCGCCATCGGCGAAGGGTACAAGGCTAAGCAGGTCGTCGGAAAGACGAACTACGTTGCAGTGCCCCCAACCGCCATAATACATATAGTATTGACCGTCGTCATCGCGGAATACATATTGGTCGATGGGTTGGGCTCCATTGATGATGCTTGAGATAAGAGGCTTACCTAAAGCATCTTTATATGGACCTTGCGGCTTGCTGCTCACGGCCACACCGATACCCCCAACCTCTCCCTCATGCACATCGTTGGCGGAGAAGAAAAGATAGTATTTTTTGTCTTTTTTGACTATTGCGGGAGCCCACATCGCTCTTTTGGCCCAACTGATGCTCTCACTTGTGAGAACTCGTGGGTGTTTCTTCCACTTGACAAGGTCACGTGATGAGAAAGCATCGAAAAACAACTGTTTGTCATACGCCGCCGAATAGGTCGGGAAAATCCAACATCGGTGGTCGAATACAACAGCCTCGGGGTCGGCATACCATCCGTTGACAATGGGGTTGCCACTACGTTGTTGTGCAGAGCTGGTAAGGCTTCCGCACAGCCACACAAGAACCAATATAAAGTTATTCCTTTTCATTATCTTTGTCGAATCACTTTTTTCTGATTTCCATGGATATACGCTCCTGGTCTGGTGGGCATGCTGACAGCCATGCCTCCCAGAGAGTACCATGTCGGGTTGCGGGGTTCATATAGCATTGTCGAGACAGCATTGTCATCCGTCAGACGCAGGGCTATCTTGTCTATGTAAGGAGCCCATCCTGAGTCACCTCCAAAGGTGATGAGATTGGTGCCTGTCTTCAGGGTTACTTCCAAAAGTGTTGTCGCAGCAGTAGATGCATTCCATCCGCCCGTGTTCTCAAAGGTGGCTGTGGTTTTTGCTCCATTGTTCACACGCACAAACATCTGCCTATTTTGGGCAGAGAAATAAGTTACTTGTAGTTCATATTTGCCACCGATAGCGGCGTCGAACTTGAAGGTGGCTATGTTCTCTGTTCCATTTCCGATATTACTCAGATATTTTCCCCCTGATGCGTCTGGGTCATTGGCAATGCCCACTTGCCCTGTCGTAGAAGCGAATTCTGCCTCGAGTTCTTTGGGGAGT
>CACXDY010000265.1 GCA_902766505.1 uncultured Prevotellaceae bacterium | reverse complement strand
CTCCATTGTCCTCTGGGGTGACGTTCAAACCTCCATTGTCTTCGGGGGTGACGTTCAATCCACCGTTGTCTTCGGGTTCAATATTGAATCCACCATTGTCCTCTGTTCCTACAGGTTGGGTAGGCGACACGGGAGTAGTTCCCTGCACGGAAGGAATGTCGATGATATCATCGAAACCGTCATCCACGGCGTTTTGGTTACCATCTTCTCCATTGATGTCAAAACCATCATCATCGCTTGGGGCGTCTCCATTCTCTTTGGCAGGAAGGGCCTCTTTCATGTCTGGCTCTTCTTCTTGACCTATTTCGGTGGGTTCGGTGAGCAGGTTGCTTGTGCTGACTTTCAGCGGTGCAAAATTCTTTTCATAGAATTCCGCATAATCATCATAACTATATTGCTTACCGAGTAGTTCAAGATTGTCACGGCTGATGATAATCGACCGCGCTTTCTTCATTCGCCTTACAATGTTTTCCTGACTGTGAACTTCACTGGCATATTGATGTGCCTCATCGAAGAAACGGAATCCTGAAACTACCATAAGGTGAAGACCGTCGGCATCCTGTATCTCTAAGTCAAAGTTCCTGACAATGAAATTGGTGAAATTGAAACGCGCCATCTCAAACAACAACTGATTCTCATTGATGGAGTCTGGATGATAGGCCAGGATGAACAGGAATTCCTGATTGCGGTCGGGTGAGAATTTCCGGGCGGCCAGCGAGTCGCTGTCGTTGAGCACCGCGGCACGACGACTCCACACATCGCCTAAGTCGAATTTCCCGCCATGCAGGCGCTTGCCTTCCTTCACACCATTCAAAATCATGCCGGCCATCTCGCTGATACTGCTGCTGGGGAAGTTCTTCACCACATAGTTCATATCCTCCAGACACCCGTCTGTGTTGTTTTCGTTAAGCCGGCTGAGACCTCGGATAAACACAAACTTGTCACGGTTGGCACCCAACGGGAACCGTGTCTCTGAGAGATTGGTATTGCCATACACCTCTTCATAACGGTCGGCCTTGAAGGCGGCATAGGTGGCGGCATAAAGGGAGTCCTCCAAATGTTCTCCCCACTTGGAGTTCTCCACATAGTATGGGTCGGTCAACAGAATGGTCCATTTGCTTTCCGGATAAGAGCTGCGTAGCTTCTCTATATAGCTTTCCGCTGTAGCCGCATCGTCCTTTAATGAATATAGCAGGAAAAGATGATAGTACACCTCATCCATGTTCTCAAAATCTGGATAGGAGGATGTCAGACGCTGGAATTGCTTTTCGCTGAGACGCAGATTGGACAATTTGTCTTTGAAGATGATACCCGAGTGGAACAATCCGTCGGCTATGATAGCATGGCATTCGGCTTTCTGTTCCTCCTCGAAGGGAATCTGCTTGAGATAGTACTCCCGTTTGTGCGGGTCGTTTTGGGCACTGTCTTGTTCTGCCGTCAACGAGTCTTCTATGGCTTCCATGGCTGCAGCGATGGAGTCATTGAAAGCTGTTTCTGCATCGCCCATGGACAAGTCGCTGACCACTGTCTTGTTCGAACGTTGCCAGTTGTCTTCGTTCTCTCTCTTTCCCCATTGCTTCTGGAATGCGGTTTTTCCCTGCGAGACAGCTAACTGGTTGTAGAAATACCATTCGCCACGTTGCTGTTGCTGCTGGGCTGGATTGGTCTGTTGCTGGTTGCGGTTGCCTACGGCGGCATTTCTGGATGTCACCTGTTGAGCCAGCTCCTCTTGTTTGGCTCTTTTCTCCTCTTTTTCTTTTTTCTTTAAGGCTTCAATTACCCGGTCGATGGCTTCGAGGCGCTTGTCCTCTGGCATATCGGCCAATTCGAGCAGTGAATCCTGCAGGTGAATAGCTTCAGTGTAGGGAGCCAGTTCATCCATGATTTTCGAGCGGCGGGAGAGCTCCTCGTAATCTTTTCTTTCTTTGTCGAGCATGCCAATGGCTGCTCCATAACAGCGCTGGGCATCACCAAATTTCTCCAAATCCCAATACAAATCTCCCAATTTTAGGAGGAGAACGCCTTTCTCCACACCGCTTCGGGTAGATTTGGTGTTGCCTTTCTCGTAGGCGGAGATGGCATTGGTGGTATCTTTGTCGAGCAAGTACACATTGCCCATGGCATAGTATACTTGGTCGAGAAAATCCTTGTTGTTGTCTGAGGCGGCCATGCGCTTCAGCTTTTTGATGGTTTGCTTAGAGCGGCCGGCAGCCATCACTTCGGTCATGGCTATCTGGGCGTTGAATTCCAGTTCATAAGGTGGATTGAGCCTGACTACTTTCTTGTAGGCCTTGTAAGCCAGGTCTTTGTGGCCGAGTTGGGTTTCCAATTGCCCCATCAGGAACCATTCGCGGGCTTTTTGCTTGCGGCGCATCTCGTGCTTGATTACTTTTCGGAGATAGGGAATGGCTTTCTCATATTCTCCCGTATGGATATAGTAATCAGCGTATGTGTAGTTCCATTCTTTCTCTGCGCGATAGTCGAGCGAGTCACGGCTCATGTTCCTGATCACGTCCTCTGCGTCGTAGAGCCAGTCCTGCTCGATATAGCATTTGGCCAGCCAGGCACGTGCTTTGCCGTAGATGGCTGGTTGGGTTTGATAGAGTCGGCTCATATACGAGAATGTGGCGGCAGCCTCGTCAAATGCTCCCTTGTGGAATTGCGACCGTCCCATGAGTATCCATGCTTTCCATAGCATGGGGTTGTATTCCCGGCGGTTGAGCCATTCTATGTCCTTGGCCGTCTTTTTGCGGCTTTTGGTCCATTCCGGACGTTTGTTGATACTGTGCAGTTTGATGGCTTTCTGGCTCTTCTCGATGGCCTTGTCGAAATTGCCGCTTCCCAACGATATGCTGTTCTTGTTGCCGACGGTATAGAGCGGTATGATCTCGGTGTAATTGTCTTTGTTGCCGTTTTCCTTTTCCAACGAACCGTCGATATAGGCCAGTGTGCCGTTGTAGTAGATGTTGTATTTGGCAGTAAACGATTGCCAGAAGCGGTTCTTCGCAGTATTCTTGTGCGAGGAACATGCTGTGATTGCCAGTAGCGAGGCTACGAGCAAGAGTGAGAATATGGCTTTCGTCTTATGCATTATTTATATAACACCCGAAATAGCGATTTTATTGCCTTTGAGAGGACGTAAATGATGATGGAGGTGAAAATGATGGTGGCACCCGATGGCACGTTGAGCCAATAGGAGAGGGATAGGCCTATCAGACTGTCGATGATACCGATGACACAACTGTAGAGCATCATCCGGTCGAAAGAGCCTGTGAAAATGCTGGCTGTCATCTGGGGAATGGTGAGCAGGCTGATGGCCAGAACGATACCCACGATGCGGAGACTTGCCACAATGGTCAGGGCGATGAGTATCATCATCACATATTCGATGAAGGTGACTGGCAGACGTTGCGACCGGGCGAAGTCGGCATCAAAACTGATGCTCAATATCTCATGATGGAGAGTGATGAACAGAAGGATAGCGATAAGGGTAAGTACGGCCAGAATCATCAGGTCGGAACGGGTAGTGGTCAGGATGCTGCCAAACAGATAGGAGGGGAGGTCGGGGATAATACCCGGTGTGAGAAAACAAAAGATGATGCCTAAGCTCATGCCCAATGTCCAGACGACTGCGATGGCTGAATCCTCTCTCACTTCGTGCATCTTCGACATCCATTTGACACCACACGAACAGGCTACAGCGAAAACCATGGCCGACAGTATGGGATTGATGCCTGCATAGAGTCCTATGCCGATTCCACCGAATGAAGCATGGGTGATGCCGCCGCTGATGAAAACCAGACGTCTCACCACAATATAGGTGCCGACAATACCACATAAAATACTGGCAAGGACGGCTCCTGCCACGGCATTTTGCATAAACTGATATTGTAGGATTTCCATCATGAGCCTTTGTTGTCTTCTAAAAGAATCAGCAATTCATCTCTTATCTGATTGGGTATCTGGATGCCCCGGAGTTGGAGACTGCGGTTCCATGCCGACACTTCTTCCTGACGCATGGTCATCATCACTTCTCTGAATTCCTCGGCTTCCTCATCGCTATATTCATCAGAAGGGCGGCCGATATAGGCGTCCAACTCCTCGTCCTCAAAGTATTCAATGTCCTTGAGCGAGGCTTCCATCATACATTCCTGTTCACATTTCTGATTGTTGCCGTCACATGAGCTGCAGTCGGCACCGGCATCCACTATCGGGTCATTTCCTTTGGAGAATTTACTGAGGGCTGCCGCTGTCAATCCAAGTAGTAACAACGCACCGAGAAGAAGGATGATGCTCATGGCTCTTCCTCGATTTTGAATCCGGCTTTCTTGAGGTCTTCCCAGTAGCGGGGGTAGGATTTGGTCACCACCGTGGGTGTGTCAATCCGCAATCCTGGGAACTTGATGGCTGCAGGGGCGAATGCAAGGGCCATTCTATGGTCTTCGTAGGTCATAATGACGGGATGGGGCATGGGGTCGCACCGCTCGCCGTCCCAAATCAAATCATTGGATTCGTTGCTTTCCACCAAGAAACCTAATTTCCTCATCTCGGTCTTCAAAGCCTCTATCCTGTCGGTTTCCTTGATGCGGAGGGTGTGAAGACCTTTGAAATGGAAGGGTATGTTCAGGAGGGCACAGGTCACGACAAATGTCTGCGCAAGGTCTGGCTGGTTGACAAAGTCGAAAACTATCCTCGGGATGACCGTATGGTGGCGGTTGAGTTTGACAGTGGTGGGAACGCCTTTCTCTGTTACCCCAAAAGTGGTTTTCACACCGAGCATGCTGAAGAGATAGCGGGCGACGGAGTCGCCTTGGCGGGAACCGTCAGTCAGACCGTCGAGGCGCACGCTGGAATCATCGTCACACAATGACAAAATCTCATACCAATATGAGGCGGCACTCCAGTCATTCTCTATGAAATAGGGCGTCTGACGATAACTTCGTGGCTGCACTTGGATGGTATTGGGGCCTGTCCACTCCACCTCTGCGCCAAAATCTCGCATCGTACAGAGTGTCAAGTCGATGTATGGACGTGAAATAATGTCTCCTGTGAGATGCAGTTCCATGCCGTGACGCATGACGGGGCCGGCCATCAACATGGCGGAAATATATTGTGAACTGATATTCCCTTCCATTTCCACGACGCCGCCGTCGAGTTGCCTTCCCTCTATCAGCAACGGCGGATAGCCTTCTGCCTTTTTGTATTCTATCTTGGCACCCAAACGTCTGAGGGCATCTACCAATGGACCTATCGGCCTGTGCTGCATACGCTCAGTCCCGGTCAGTTCATGCTCTCCGCTTGGGGTGACTGCCAGATAGGCCGTCATAAATCGCATGGCCGTTCCCCCAGCCTTGATGTCTATCTTGTATGGGTTGTCTTTCAGGGCACGGACTATCACTTCTGTGTCATCGCAGTCTGAAAGGTTCTGTGGCATTTCATTGCCATTGGCCAAGGCGTGGATAATCAAAGCACGGTTGCTGATGCTTTTCGACGCTGGCAGTAAAATGGTGGTGTCAATATGATTTGGTGCTGTTATCGAGTATCGCATGGTAGCTTGTTATTTTTATTGGGCTGTCATTTCGTCGCCTTTTGTGCAAAGGTAAACATTTTTTTCATTATGCACTAATATTTCAACAAGATTCTATCACGGTGCAATCAATATCTGATATCTTTGATGGTGGTGCCGTTGACGAACTTGTCGAGGTCTACATATTCTTTGATGCCGCTCACCTTTCCCCGCTCACTGTATTGCCAGATATTGTGCTTGCCGCTTCCCCGCAGCACAGGTTCCTTGTCACTGTAGCGGGCCATAAAGATAAAATAGCGGTTGAATTCAGGCGCCAATTTCTCATTATAAAAACGGTATTGGCTGTAGAGTAGGGGATAGACGCCGTATTCTTCTTTCATCAGTTTCATGAATTCATCCAGTCTGGCTTGCAGTTGTGCTCGACTGGCGCCACGGCAACCTGATTCTTCCACGTCGACCATCGGGATGAGGTCTTGTTCTTTTTTGTTGACATGTTGGCGGAAGTTCTCAAACTGGTCTCTGGCGTCTCGGTTGCTTTTGAAAAAATGGTAGCTGCCCACCTTGAATCCTGCTTTGCGGGCCTCCCGGATATTGCGTTTGTAGGTTTTGTCTACCATTGTCCGCCCCTCAGTAGCTTTGATGTAAACAAATTTGATGTTTTTATGTGTTGCCACCTCTTCCCAGTTGATTTTTCCCTGATGCTTGGAAACATCAATGCCGTCAAAGTCTCCGTCGTTGGTATAGGACGGGAACAAACTGAAAAGTACTGGTGCCAATCTGTATAGGAGGAAGATGAAAAAGACAACGCTAACGACAATGCCACCAATACGTTTCAATTTTTTGATGAAACGGGATTGCTGGGTCGTCTTCTTCCTTTTCCGCGTTCGTTTTCGGGTTGCCATAGATGGTCAGCGACAGGTGGTGTGATTAAAATAAACAGTTGATGAAGCCCATGATAAACCCTAATCCGGCACCGAGCCAGACGATGGCTTTCAATTCTTTGTCCATCACGTCGAAGATGATCTCCTCGGCTTCATTCATGTCCATCTCATTGATGCGTTCCTCCACAATCTTGCTGATGTCCACGGCGGCGAGGATTCTCGGCAGTCGTTCTCGAATCATGGTCGTATATAGCGACAGGATTGATTTTCTTACTTGAAGAATTTCCTTCTCCTTGTCAGCCAGCAAATCACTCATTCTCCTTGAAAGCAAACTGTCTATCTCTTTGGAGATGAGGTCACCAACAATTTCTTTGGAGTTGTTGCGCAGTATTTCGTTGATATGGTTGGCCAATGCCCGTTCTGCAGGTTCTGCCAACGAGTTGATGAATTGTGAGGTGGCGTCCGACCCCGACTGGCCGAAAATCTTTTTGATGCCTTTGCCCAACCAGTCACCGATACCTTCATTATGTCCTGGGATGCTGCCGAAATGTTGCATCTTCTCCATCACGTGTGTGATAGCCACATGGGCAATCCTGTCGCCCACAGAACTGCTCGCCAACTTCACATAGAGGAGTTCTTTGAGGTCATTGCCACATTTGCTGGAAATCTGGTTGATATCTTCGTCAGATAGAATATGACCAAGATAGGAACGGAGTGTCTCTGAATTGTTTTTTTGCTTGTCGAAATAGCGTTCAACGGTATGGTCCAACTTCGACAGAAGATTCTCCGAGAGAAGATTTTTCTCCATCACTTCCTCGTTCATGAGATTCTTGCTGATGGAAACACCGACAGAGGCGGCTATTCTTCCCTTCTCTTTGGGTATGATGCCGGGGGTGAAAGGCAACTGATGCCCCCATAGATATTTGGGCTGATGAGGCCGGAATAGCATACGGATGGCAAGGGCATTGGTGATGTAGCCTATCACACTGCCGACAAGGGGAGCAACAATAAATTCTGTCATTTATAGGTAATACATTTCCAATAATAATCCATTCAAACTACAAAATTAGCATTTTTGCATCTCATGACAAAGAATTTTCGGAAAAAGATGGGAAAGACAAAAAAATAAGATGAAAATTTGGTGGATTCAAAATATATCACTACCTTTGCAACCGCTAATCGGGATTTAGCGCAGTTGGTAGCGCACACGTCTGGGGGGCGCGAGGTCGCTGGTTCGAGTCCAGTAATCCCGACAAATGCAAGAGTCAAGTGTCTGATTT
>CACXDY010000264.1 GCA_902766505.1 uncultured Prevotellaceae bacterium | reverse complement strand
GAGTGGGGACTCGATGAGAATATCTCCTTCTACCGCCACATGTTCGACTTGGGCGATGGCAAGGACAAGCGGAAGGAACCCACCGTCAACGTCACCATCCAGAACACCATCTCGGCCAAGGCGCTCGACACCTGGAACCATTCCTTCGGTTCTACCATCGGTGGCGAGAACACCACCTTCATGCGCAACCTCTGGGCCGACAACACCGGACGCAATCCATCAATAGGGTGGGGCGGCGTGTTCAACTTCATCAACAATGTGGTCTACAACTGGGTGCACCGCACCGCCGACGGTGGAGAGTATACCACCATGTCCAACTTCATCAACAATTACTACAAACCCGGTCCGCTGACTCCGAAAGAAACTGCCGTGGGTCACCGTATCATCAAGAGCGAGAGCCGTAGCCAGAACCTCTTCCCCTTCAAGCAGTTCGGACGCATCTATGCGATGGGTAATGTCATGGAGGGCTTCCCCGAAATCACCAAAGACAATTGGAACGGGGGTGTCCAGACCGCCGACAAGGATGGCGACATGGACGAGACCGAGAAAGCCCTGATGCGCTCGTATGAGCCGTTCGAGATGCCCTTCGTTTCCATCATGGGTGCCGAGAAGGCTTTCGATTGGGTCTTGAAGAATGCCGGTGCCACAGTGCCGTGCCGTGATATCGTCGATGAGCGTATCACCGAGGAGGTGCGGACAGGCAAGGCCTATTACGTCGACAAATACGAGAAGAAAGTGAAGGACAATCCCTATGGCGACATGTGGGGACTGCATGCCAAATCCCAGGATCAGGACGGTCTGTTCAAATATCGCCGTCTGCCCAAAGACTCCTACAAGGATGGCATCATCACCGACCCGAGACAAATGGGCGGCTATCCCGACTTCCGCGAGTGGACTCCACGCACTGATACGGACGGCGACGGCATGCCTGATGAGTGGGAGACTGCCAATGGCCTTAATCCAAACGATGCTTCTGATGCCAACAAGGACTGCAACGGCGACGGATATACCAACATCGAGAAATATATCAATGCCATTCCCACAAAGGGAAAGGTGGACTGGAGAAACCTCAACAATAACTACGACACCCTGGCTGAAAAGGGAAAAGTAATGTAAACTTCAACTAATCAAACAATACTAAAATCAATCATTATGAGAAACGGTAAAACATGCTTCGGCATCATCATAGGCACCCGTGCCTATTTCAATTCTGAATTGGCACGCGACGTACGCAAACAACTGTTGGCCACCATCACACAACTCGGCTATGAATATGTCATTCTGCCTGAGGATGCCACTCCCACAGGAAGCAGCAGTATTGAGACCCGTGAGGACGGCCTGAAAGTGTCGAAACAATTCCGCGAGCACCGCGACGAGATTGACGGCATCATCGTCTCACTGCCCAATTTCGGATTCGAGATTGGCATCATCAACGCCATCAGCGATGCCGAACTAAATGTGCCCGTCCTGGTGCAGGCCTGCGACGACGAGAACGACAAGGTGGACCTCGACAGCCGACGCGATGCCTTCTGCGGCAAAATCTCCGTGTGCAACAACCTCTACCAATATGGTATCCCCTTCACCGACACCACTTTGCACACCTATTCCATCTATAGCCCGCTGCTGGCTCAGGACATCGACCGTTTCGCAGCCATCTGCCGGGTGGTCAATGGTCTCCGCCACTGCCGCATCGGTCAGATTGGTACCCGACCGCTGGGATTCAATACCTGCCGGGCCAGCGAGAAATTGTTGCAGCGAAGCGGCATTACCGTGGTGCCTGCCGACCTCTCCGAAATTCTTTTCGCAGCACAGCGCATTGCCGACGACGACCCCAAGTTCCTGAAGATGTGCGAGCGCCTGTACAATTATGCTGAGGTGCCCGACAACTATAGGGAGAAAGTCAAACTGCAGGCCAAATTTGGTGTTGCTGTCGAGGATTGGATTGAGGCCAACGACGTCCAGGCCGTGGCCATCCAGTGCTGGGACTCTCTGGAGCAGAATTATGGCTGCGCTGCCTGCGTCACCATGTCAATGCTCGGCGACAAACTGATTCCCGCCGCCTGCGAGACGGATATCGCCGGTGCCGTGTCGATGTATGCGCTGACTCTGGCCTCGGGCAAGTCTTCGGCTTTGCTCGATTGGAACAACAATTTTGCCGAGGACCGCAACAAATGTGTCTGTACGCACTGCGGCAACTATCCCAAGTCCTTCGTGCAGAACAACCTGAAACTCGGGCCACTCGGCGTATTGGGCCGCACGCTGGGCAAAATCAATACCTTTGGCGCCGTCTATGCCAAGGTGACGGCTGGCGATTTCACCTTTTTCCGCATCTCCACCGACGACCCGAAGGGCTGCATCAAGGCTTATCTCGGCAAGGGCGAAATTACCGACGACCCATACGGAATGGATGGATGCATCGCTGTCACCAAGGTAGATAACCTGCAGAAACTGATGAAATATATCTGCAAGAACGGATTCGAGCACCACGTGGCCATGTGCCGCACCGATGTGGTGGAGATTCTCAACGAGGCCATCGAGACGTATCTGGGCTGGAATCTCTATGTACACGAATAAACACATTGTCTCTCATGAACAAGAAATATAAAGGGGTGGTGGTGCCGATGGTGACTCCTGTCGACGACAGGGGCAACATCGACACCGCTGCTGTCGGGCGGATTGTCGACCTGTTTGCCTCGAATGGGGTGGCGCCGCTCTTGATGGGAACGACCGGCGAGGGCAACTCCGTGAGTCAGGCCGACGGGGTGCTGCTCGTGACGGCTGCCGTGAATGCAGCCAAGGGGCGTATCCTGATTTATGCCGGACTGACGGGCAACTGCTTCGCCGAACAACTTCGGCAGGCGGAAGCCTATGACCGGGCGGGGGCGGATGTCATTGTGGCCACCCTGCCTTCCTATTACGCGCTGACCCCCGACCAGATGTGTCACTATTACCTGTCGCTGGCCGACAACATTCAGCGGCCGCTCATGCTCTACAATATCCTGGCTACAACGCACATGAGCATTCCCGTTGAGGTGGTGAGGCAACTCGCCGACCATCCCAACATCGTGGGACTGAAAGACTCCGAACGGGATATGGAGCGCATGCGGCAGTGCATCGACTTCGCGAAACAACGTGACGACTTCTCCTATTTTTGCGGATGGGCGGCACAGTCGGCATGCTCACTGCTGCTCGGCGGCGACGGTATCGTACCCTCCACAGGCAATGTGGTGCCCGATATGTTCCAGCAACTCTATCTCGCTGCCATCAAGGGAGAGGAGGATACGGCTCAACGCCTGCAGGAAGAGACCAATGCGATAGCCGCCATCTATCAGAAAGACCGTACGCTCGGACAGAGTCTGGCTGCCCTGAAAGTCATGATGCAGGTCAGACAACTCTGTCAACCCTGGATGCTGATGCCGCTCACCCGGTTGCCGGAAGCGGAGGAACAGCTTGTTGCCGAGAAAACAAGAAACATCCCATTCTGACGTGTCATGCACTGGATAGATTATCTCATTGTCATCGTATCCATCTTTGTCGCCATCGGCATGGGGCTCTTTTTCGCCCGCCGGCAGAAAGACACCAATACTTATTTTGCCGCCGGCGGACGGATCCCCGCTTGGGCCGTGGGCATGTCGATTTTTGCCACGCTGATTTCCAGTGTGACGTTCTTGGCCTATCCCGGAGCAGCCTATGCCGACAACTGGATTCTGCTGGTCCAGGGATTGATGGTGCCCATTGTCCTGGTGGCGCTCATAGGCGTCATCGTGCCCTTGTTCCGCAAGGTCATACGCCTCTCTACCTATGAGTATTTCGAGCGCCGTTTCGGGCTCTTTGCACGCTTGTACAGTTCCCTGGCCTTCACACTGGGCCATTTCTCCAAGTCGGGCACCGTGTTCTTCCTCGTCTCCATGGCGTTGGCCACGTTCCTCAATGTGGATATCTACTACATCGTCCTCATCCTGGGACTGACCATTATCATCCTTACCTTGCTGGGCGGTATGGAGGCCATCGTGTGGATGGATGTCGTCCAGGGCGGACTGCTCATCGGCGGTGGCCTGATTTGTGTGGCGCTGCTCCTGTTCCTGCCCGAGGGTGGACCTGCCGAGGTGATGCACATCGCTTCCGAGAACAATAAAATCGGATTCGGACCCTACGATTGGGATTTCACCCAACTCACCTTCATCGTCATGGTGCTCAACGGCATCTTCTATGCCTTGCAGAAATATGGCACCGACCAGACCATCGTACAGCGATATCTGGCGGCACGCAACGACAAAGAGGCGAAGAAAGCGGCTTTCATCGGGGTCTTCATGAGCGTTCCTATTTGGGCGCTGTTCATGTTCATCGGCACATGCCTCTTCTCCTACTACCATGGTGCGGGAGCACCGCCGCTGCCTCAGGACATCAAGGCCGATGAGGTGTTTCCTTATTTCATCGCTCATGAATTGCCCGTAGGCATCCGCGGACTTATCATCGCCGCACTGGCGGCAGCAGCCATTTCCAGCCTCGATTCCGATCTTAACTGCATATCGGCCATTGCCTTGCAGGACTACTATGTCAGGTTCAAACCTCAGTGCACCGACCGCCAACAACTGCGCTTCGGACGGTGGATGGTGGTGATTGCCGGTCTGGGCGCACTGGGCGTGGCTTGTCTTTACATCTCCTGGGGCGGCGAGGGCGTGCTGGGTGCGCTGTTCTCGCTCTATGCCATCTTCTCGGCTGGCATAGTGGGCATCTTCCTCCTGGGACTCTTCAGCCGTAGGGCCAACAAACAGGGACTTTACGTGGGTATTGCCGTGGCCGTGCTGTTCACAGCCTATGCCGTGCTCACCTCTACCAAGGTCGATATCGACGGCGACGGCACCAAGGCCATCCTGCTCGATCTTGGGGAATGGAATTTCCAGCAGCACAAATATATGCTGGGAGTCTACAGCCACTTAATCGTCCTCGTGGTGGGCTATCTCGCCAGTTTCCTCTTCAAGACGCCGCTGGCCGACAAAAACCTCACCATCTACGGATATCTGGAAAATAAACGTCTATCATCAACAAATCAATCAATATGATTCCTATCCTTGCCATAACCATGGGCGACCCCGCAGGCATCGGACCTGAAATCGTGGTGCGGGCCCTCAGTCACCCTGAAACCTATGAGAAATGTCGCCCGGTCGTGACGGGCGATGCCCGTGTCATCGAAAAGGCGGTGGCGCTCCTCGGACTTCCTCTCAAGGTGCATGCCGTGCAGCGGGTCGCGGATGCGTTGTTCTCCTATGGTACCATCGATGTCTATCACATCGACTGCATCGACCTCAGCCGCTTTGAGTTCGGCAAGGTGGATGCCCAGTGTGGCAATGCCGCCTTCGTCTCCATCCGAAAAGCCATCGACCTGGCCATGGACAACGAGGTGGACGGCACGGTCACCGCACCTCTCAACAAGGAGGCTCTCAATCTGGCGGGTCATCATTTCGATGGCCATACCGAGATTTATGCCACGTTCACCCATACCAAGAAATATGCCATGCTGCTGGCCGACGAGAATCTGCGCGTCATCCATGTCTCTACCCACGTGCCTCTGCGAAAGGCTTGCGACCTGGTGAAGAAAGAGCGCATCATCGAGGTGACCGAACTCATTGATGATGCTTGCCGGCAGTTCGGCATCGCCAACCCGAGGATTGGCATCGCCGGACTCAATCCGCATTCCAGCGACAACGGCCTGTTCGGCGATGAGGAGGCGCTCGAGATTACTCCTGCCGTCGAGGAACTTCAACGCCGTGGCTTCAATGTGGCTGGACCCGTTCCGCCCGACACCCTTTTTGCCAAGGCTAAATGTGGACAGTTCGACGGGTGTGTGGCCATGTACCATGACCAGGGTCACATTCCCTTCAAGGTCGTGGGCTTCAACTGGAACAAGGAAACGGGGCGCATGGACAGCGTGAAAGGGGTGAATATCACCCTCGGCCTGCCCATCATCCGTGTCTCCGTCGACCATGGTACAGCGTTCGACGTGGCGGGAAAGGGCATCGCCAGCGAGGATGCCTTGGTGGTGTCCATTGATTATGCCTCAAAAATGGCGGTCAACAGACTCCAGCGTTCATGATGATTGTCATTGCGGATGATATCACGGGCGCTGCCGAGATAGCGGGCATCGCTTTCTCCTACGGACTGACCACGCAGTTGGTGACCGACTTCAACGGGACTGCGGCCTCGGCGGATGTGATGGTCGTAGCCACGGACACGCGCTCATTGTCCCGCGAAGACGCCGTGGAAGTCACGGAACGACTATGCAGCCTTCTTCCCGTGGGCACTCAGGTGTTCAAGAAAACGGATTCTGCCCTGAGGGGACATATCATGGCCGAACTGTCTGTTCTCCTCGAAAAAACGGCTTGTCAGAAGGCTTTGTTCATGCCGGCCAACCCTTCCCGACGTCGGGTGATTCAGGATGGAGTCTATCTCATCGATGGCATTCCCCTCGATGAGACGGATTTTTCGTTCGACCCTGAATTTCCCGCTTTTTCTTCGGTCATGACCGAACGGTTCCCCGAGGCGGCTTCTTGTTCTGTCGAGATGCCCGATGCCACGTCGTTCGACGATGTGCTCCGCTTGGTGGAAAGGGCAGGGGAGGACACCTTGCTGGCGGGGGCTGCCGACTTGTTTGAGGCATGGCTCCGTCATAAAGGCTTGTGCCGTCTGCCTGCTGCACCATATTCCCTCTCACCCGACAACCTGTTGATGGTCTGCGGCAGCACGCAGAGTGTCGTTCCCGATTTGGGGGTGCAGGTCATCGAAATGCCCAAAACGGTCTATGAGGGCACGGGGGATGCCACGGCATGGGCACAGCAGGTGCTGGCGGCCTATGTTCGGCACTCCTCGTTGATTCTCTCCATTCCTCACCACCATCTGACGGGAAAAGCCGTGGCCGTGCGTCTCCGCGGAGTCATGGCGGCAGTCGTCGGCCTGTTGGTGGCCGTGCGCTGTCCCCACAGTTTGCTCTTGGAGGGGGGAGCCACCGCCCATGCCTGTCTGCAGGCCTTGGGGTGGAACCGTTTTGTCGTTGAGGCGGAATTGGCTCCGGGGGCCATCGCCCTGAAGTCGATGGGCCAAACTACCGTGGTCCTGAAACCCGGCAGTTATCCCTGGGGACCGCTCTTTGACTCCGATTGACGGATATTGTTGAGGTATTGCATGTGGTTGACCAGTTTCCTCTCCTCCATAAAGTCGCCAAGACCGAGTTTGTCGAGGTAGTCGTTGGAGATAAACTGGCTGTCATAGAGCCTGTTGACAGTATTCAGGAGCGGGCCGAAATCTCTCTTCAGTTGGTGGGCATCCTCATCCGTGAAAAGATGTGACGGGTCAGAGAGTTGCTGCAGCCGTTCATGGAAAATTTTCGCCTCTTTGGCGCATTTCTTTGCCTCGTCCCTCAGTCGGCGGTTGATTCTTAGGACAATAAGGCCGAGTACGACTAAAATGACAACTCCTATGACGATAATTTTCAACATATGGTGTAAGAATTCTTGATAAAGGGAATATAGTGACTTTCTTCCGGTTGTTTCCAATCATAATGATATGCAAAGATAGTTGTTTTTCTTCAATCCTCCAAAACAATCGGGAAGAATGTTCAT
>CACXDY010000263.1 GCA_902766505.1 uncultured Prevotellaceae bacterium | reverse complement strand
TAGTCGATGGCGCGCTGGCGTGCGATGTTCTCTATCTGTCCGCCTGAGAAGTTGTAGTTCACGGCCAGCTGTTGTGCCTCCTCGTCGGTGATACCCTGAAGCATACTTCTCCATAACAGCTGCTTCACCGGCACCTCCGGCATTTGGAAATTCACCTTGAAAAGAAACCTCCTCTCGAAGGCTTTGTCGAGGTTGGAAGTCAGATTAGTCGTAGCGATAAGTATGCCATCCAGATTTTCCAACTCCTGAAGGATGATGTTCTGCATGGCGTTGTCCATCTTGTCCACCGACTTCTCGACGTTCTCCGTACGCTTGTTGAAAATGGCGTCAGCCTCGTTGAAGAAGAGGATGGGCAACACCTCGCTGCACTTGCATATCCTGCGATAGGAATCGAACACCGCCTTGATGTTCTTCTCGGTTTCTCCCACGAACTTGTCGCGCATGCCGGCGATATCAACCTGCAAGATATCGCGTCCTGTGCGCCTTGCTATCTGCAGCACAGTCTCCGTCTTTCCCGTGCCTGGAGCGCCGTAGAAGAGGCAGGCGAAGCCCTTGCGCATCCCTTGGTCTGTCAACCGTTGTTGAATGGCAGGAAGGTTCTCCTGGTTTAACAGATTAGTCAGACGCTCTATTTGCTGCTGTTCTGCTGTGTTGTAGAACATGACCTTCTTCTTGATACTCGAGTGGAATATCACTCCTTGGTCATGTTGGCTAATGTCCAAGCTCTTCTTTCCATTGGGTACAAATCCCTTGAGCAGTTCTTCTTTGCATTGGCGAGTGAGGATGAAGCTTCCTGTTATGGCCATACCGTCCACACAGGCATGCTCTATCAAGCCATCCTCGAACAATCTATGCCTTCCCTGACACAAGGCGTACTTCATACGGTCGACAAAGTCGTTGTTGGGAAGGACATTGTCCAATTCTCCTAAGTCGAGCCCCTCGTCCTCCGTACCACCCCATTCGGCAAAATCGCAGACAACCATCATGAAGAACAACAAGTCGTGAAGATTGTCTTGGTATTTGAGAGCCTTCCTGCACAACGGCAGGTGGCTGTTGGCCTCGCACATCATCAGCATCCAGTCCTCATCATCGGCCAGATTCGTATCCATGCTCCTGACATTGGTTTTGACATATTTCATCACCTTGCTGACAAAACCACCAAGTTCCAAGCCGTCGATTTTCTCTGGCACAAACAGTCTGTTCTCCCTCAATGCGTCCGCTACTCCATAAGCGACAAAAAAGCCTTGGTAGCATTGGCCGAACTCCCGCACATTCCTGCGTATGACCCAGCGTCTCTTCACCAAGTCATTTATCTCATCGGAATACTTCATGATGGACAGACGGCTGCACCTTATGCATTTAGCTAACCCCTTCCATGTCATCGGCTCATCATTTTCCAGAAGAATCGCCAAGATAGTCACCTGTATTCCCGTCATGTTCAGCTCCTTTGTCAGATAATCAATAGGATTTTTTGCTTTCTCCCAGAATTGTTTAGTGAGATGTTCCTCAAGTACCACGCCCAACACCCTATCAAGGGCTGAGATGAGTGTCCATGTCTTGGGTTCTTCGTACTCATTGTCGTAATCGGGTGTAATGTAATCAAAATCGTCGTCAAACATGCTTTCTCTAATTATGTGAAAATGATATGATATTTGAATAAAGGTATAGAGATTCTTTTCGGCGATATGCCGAAAGTCAGTTCTTCATGAGTTCAACTGCGGTTGATGCCTATCTCAGGGCATTTCAGTAAGTCAAAGAGCAAATGTGCAATTCAAGTGACCTGAAAAGCGTGTGCAAAGGTATGTCAAAAGAATGATTTTTGCTGGCTTTTTATAGGTATAACTGAATGGTACGCAAACATGATATATGTGGGAGGGGGTCGGCATCACACCCCTTGAATGCGAAGTCGTGCTACTACTGCAGAAGCAGGTTTGCGGTTTCGTCAGCTTTGTTACGAGGAATTAATTATTGACACTAACAAGGAATCTAAAAAAAGCTTGAGAGTTCCCCTCTAATTGCAATTTCTGATAAAACACTATATTTTCATCGGGAAAATGAAGAAAGACACACTTTTCCGTTGGTAATAGACACTTTTTTACTAAATTTACAGCGGAAATTAATAAATCATTTATCACTATGAAAATCCCGACAGGTTAATGTCACGTTTCTCGGCTACATTTTACAGTACTAAATTGAGTGAAAAAAATGTTCACGAAAGATAAAGCCGCCCTCAAACCAAATGCGAATCCAAACAATTTGCTAATTTCAGACTTACAAGGAAAATAATATTTTAAACGTCATTAAAAGTGCCAAATATGCGATTTTTAAAGAATATTATGAGCATTTTTCGCTCTTTTTACCATTTAAAGAACATTTTTCTGTAAAACATAATAAAAATATGGAGATTGTACCACGATTTGAATCAACCTCACTATATTTTTGCATAAAATTCATCATATTATGAATACATCAACATCAGAAGTCATTATTTCTCATATCAGGAAACCAGACATGGAAATTCAGACTAATGAAGAGCACCAATTAGGTGTAGCGAAACTGGCTGAATCCTTTGCTGCTGAATTTGGCATGGGAGAATGTGGAAGATTGCTTGGATTGTTGCATGACAAAGGAAAGGAGCAAAAAGAGTGGCAAAAGTACATTCAGGGCGTGACAGGATACAACAAGGAATACTCTCATGTGAAGAATGGGCCAAACCACGCATATGTAGGTGCCATCATAGCTCAGAAGCAATATCCTCACATTGCTCCTTTGATAGCACAACCTATAGCTGGGCATCATCGTGGTCTTTACGATTATATCGACTATATAGAAGAAACAAAACAGGAGATACCAAAAGATGTTTCTATAGATGAGGCCATTTTGTTCCAACTGCCCCAACTCCCCAAATTAGAAAAGTATGATTTACACCATCTCGTTCGAATGTTATTTTCTTGCCTTGTCGATTCCGACAGTTTGGACACGGAATCATTCATGACTCCCGAACAATCATGCTTACGAGGTTCTCAGAAATCAATGCCAAAACTTTTGAAAATGTTGGAAAAACATTTACAGAAATTGAAAGAAAAAGCAGATGAAACAGAAGTTAATAAAATCCGCAACTATGTACAGGCACAATGTGTCAGTCAAAGTCAAGGCGGAGTAGGGTTTTATAGCCTTACAGTTCCGACAGGTGGTGGAAAGACTTTGTCTTCAGTTATATGGGCTTTGCATCATGCTATAAAAAATGGTCTACATCGCATTATTATAGCGATCCCCTATACCAGCATTATTGTGCAAACTGCAGCCACTTTGAAACTAATCTTTGGTGAAAACAATGTGCTGGAGCATCATTCCAACGTTAATCCTGAAGAGGTTAAAAACGAGGAGCTTCGTGAACGATTACAGTTAGCAACAGAGAATTGGAACTATCCCATTATTGTCACCACCAACGTGCAACTGTTTGAATCCCTCTTTAGCAACAAACGTTCTGATTGTCGTAAACTTCACAATATTGCGAAGAGTGTCATCATTCTCGACGAGGTTCAAACACTTCCTATGGATTTTTACAAACCCATAACAAATACACTCGATACTCTTAATCGAGTCTTTGGTACATCTATTCTTTTTACCACAGCCAGTCAACCCATCCTATGTGGAAGAATAGAAGGAGCTAATCCAAAGGAGAGTTTCGATGCGATTCATACTATTCACGAAATCATTCCACCAGAAGTTCGCTTGTATGAGAAATTACGACGAGTAAAATTACAGTTCATCGAAGAGCCATGTAGTTACGATGAGATTGTAGAGATGTTGTCCAAACACCGGATAGTTTTGTGCATTGTCAATACTCGCCGTGATGCCAAAGAGATTTTTGACCGTTTGCCACAGGATGGCATACGTCTACATCTCTCACGAATGATGTGTCCTGCACACATCTCTGCAACCATTGAGCAACTAAAGGAAATACTGAAAACAAACGATCAGCCCATTCGTGTCGTTGCCACACAGTTGATTGAAGCAGGTGTAGACATTGACTTTCCTGTCGTATTCAGACAGGAAGCTGGACTTGACTCTATCCTTCAGGCTGCAGGACGTTGTAATCGCGAAGGAAAGTATGGTCTAAGTACAACATATGTTTATAGCTTAAACAAAGAGCATACACTCCCGCCAGGTTTTATCACACAAACCAACAATGCACGTATTGCGATGGGCAAGAATCACGACTGGTTCTCACCTGAAGCAATGACCAGCTATTTCCGACAGCTTCATTCTCGCATTGATAGCTTTGACAAAAAACAGATTGCGAAGCTGCTCTATAAGCCTGCTTGTGAATTTGAACAAGCTGCTCATCAGTTTCAATTAATAGATGACCAAACAATTCCTGTCATAATTAATTGGAATGATAGTATAAACTTTTACCATCAACTTATTACCCAAGGACCATCTTATTCTCTGATGAAGAAACTGGGAAAATACAGTGTAAACGTTCGAAGAAGGAATTTTAAGGAGCTTCAAAGCATAGGTGCAGTTGAAGAACCATATGAGAATATTTACGCTATCATTAATCCCATTTTCTATCAGCCAACCACGGGATTGACATTAAATAATCAATGGTTAGAAGAAACATTAATACAATAAAAATGGAATACTACGACAAAGAATTCTGCTTGGAAGTGTGGGGACCTATAGCATGTTTCACACGTCCAGAATTTAAAGTGGAACGTGTAAGCTATGATGTTATTACACCATCAGCGGCACGCGCTATCTTTGAGGCAATATTTTGGAAACCAGCCATTCACTGGCAAATCACCAAGATAGAAGTAATGAGTCCTATCAAATGGACCTCTGTAAGGAGAAATGAAGTTGGAGCTGTCGCTTCAAATAATCCGATTTATATTGAAGATAAACGACAGCAGAAGAATAGTCTATTACTCAAGGATGTCCATTACCGCATTTGGGCAAAGCTTGAGTACATTCCCATAAGAAAGAGAATTAAGCAGCCAGATTTATTTGAGAATGAAGAACATAAAGACGAAAACCCCGGAAAGTATAATGCTATGTTCGAACGACGTGCCAGCAAAGGGCAATGTTTTACTCAACCCTATCTTGGCACTCGAGAATGCTCAGCCTCATTTAAGCTGATTAATCCTGATAAAGATGTTCTTGATTCACCTATCAACGAGAACCGTGATTTAGGTATCATGCTCTACGACATGGATTTTTCCAAGAACCCCAAGAATCCGCCTGCAATGTTTTATCGTGCAAAGATGAACAAAGGCATCATTATTGTTCCACCTAAAGACAGTGAGGATATATTAAGATGATTTTGAAAGCTTTATATGATTATTATCACCGTTCTGGTGATTTGCCACAAAAAGGCATGGAATTAAAGGAAATAGGATTTCTGATAGTCCTTAGCAAGGATGGCCATTTCCTCAGAATTGAAGACCGCAGATTAGACAAGAGGCAGGCACAAAAATTCCTTGTGAAAAAGCACGTTGGTAGAACTAGTAAAACAATTCCCAATTATCTATATGATAATAGTGGGTATGTATTCGGCTATTCTGAAAAGGGAAAAGCTATGGAGCAATACCAACTATTCAAAGATAAAATCAACAGTATTTACAAGTCACACCCTGACAATTTAGCAATACAAGCAGTCCACAAGTTTTATCAACAGGATCATTCACTCATTCTTCAACAGATACAAAGTGACTCTCTGTGGCCTGAAATTAAGAAGAACTTGAATAAGAAATATTCAACGTTTTCTTTTCTTATAGAAGGTGACACAAAAATTATAGCTGAAAAGATAGAGTTGATTGACAATGAATCAGAAAATTTGAAATTTGATGAGCAAATATGCCTTATTTCCGGGAATAAAGGTGTGACTGTAGGAACAACTACGGCAACAATGATTGGTAGTCAAGCAACAGCCAAATTGGTTGCTTTCCAAGTAGATTCAGGTTATGATTCATATGGAAAAACCAAAGGAGGAAATGCTCCCATTAGTGAAGATGCTGAATTTGCATATACAACAGCCCTAAACCATTTGTTATCATCCAATTCACGTAACAAATTTATGGTAGGTTCAAGGACATTCCTATTTTGGGCATCCAAAAACAATGATGCAGGACAAAAGGCGGAGGACAGTTTCTTTGCCCTATTTGGATATGAAAGTCAAAAAGATGACCCCAACAAAAACATAGAGCAAGTACGAAAAGTATTTGAAGCCATTTACAAAGGCGTTCTGAAAACTACATCAGAAGATACTTTTTATATTTTAGGACTTGCGCCAAATGCAGCTCGTATCGCTGTTACATACTGGGCTGAAATTCCAATACGCAAATTTTCAGAAACCATCTGCAAACACTTTGACGATTTGGAAGTTGTGGATATGCGAAAAGAGAAGAAGCCCTATACGAGTATACGGAATGTGATAAGTACAGTTACGCTTGGAGGTAAGATTTCTGATGCGATCCCCAATCTTCCTGAGGCAGTAGTAAAAAGTATCTTCGAAGGATTGCCTTATCCACAGACATTATTTGCTTCTTGTATCAGGAGAATCCGTGCAGAATCAGGAGAAAAAGACAAAAATGCAGTGAATATCACACGAGCTGCCATCATTAAAGCATACCTTAATAGAATTAATAACAATCAAGAAATAAAAATTATGTTAGACAAAGAAAACACCAATCAAGGCTACCTATGTGGTAGACTGTTCGCTGTCCTTGACAAGATTCAAGAAGAAGCGAACAACCAACACTCTATTCGTGAACGCTACATGAACTCAGCAAGCTCGACACCAGCCGCAGTATTCTCGACTATTCTTAATTTGTCGAATCATCATGTGGAGAATTTGAAAAGCGAAGGTCGGAAAATCTTTTTTGAGAAGTTGAAACAGGAAATCATCAGTAAAATTGATGCGGATGGCTTCAAGGCTCAACTTGATTTACAAGACCAAGGCCGTTTCTTTATTGGCTACTATCACCAACGTCAAGATTTCTTTACGAAAAACGAAGATAACAACAACGAAGAATAACATAATAATAAAAAACTATGAAAGATTTAAAAAACAGAATCGATTTTGTTTACATCTTTGATGTACAAGATGGCAATCCCAATGGTGACCCAGATGCGGGCAATCTGCCTCGTGTGGATGCGGAAACGGGTATGGGACTCGTTACGGATGTTTGCTTAAAGCGCAAGGTGCGCAACTATGTGCAAGTGACTAAAGGCTGCATTGAT
>CACXDY010000262.1 GCA_902766505.1 uncultured Prevotellaceae bacterium | reverse complement strand
CGGCTACTACGCAGAGAAAATAATCAAATCAAACCTAAAACGACGCATCCTTCCTCTTTGAAAAGATGCGTTTTTTTTTCGAAATTACCAACAAATGCAACATAAGGCAGGATTTGTAAATATCGTAGGAAACCCCAATGTGGGAAAGAGCACGCTGATGAACCAACTCGTCGGCGAACGTATCTCCATTGCCACCTTCAAGGCCCAGACCACACGGCACCGCATCATGGGAATAGTCAATACGGAGGACATGCAGATTGTCTTCTCCGACACTCCCGGTGTGCTCAAGCCCAACTACAAGTTGCAGGAGTCGATGCTCGCTTTCTCGGAGTCGGCTTTGGCCGATGCCGACGTGCTGCTCTATGTGACGGATGTGGTGGAGAATCCCGAAAAGAACCTCGATTTTCTCGAGAAGGTACGGAAACTCTCCATTCCTGTCCTGCTCCTTATCAATAAAATCGACCTCACCAACCAGGAGGGACTGGTCAAGGTGGTGGAAAAATGGCATACTCTGCTCCCCGATGCGGAAATATTGCCCATCTCCGCACTCAATAAGTTTGGTACAGAACTTATCCTGAAGAGAATTCAGGAATTGCTTCCCGATTCACCGCCTTATTTCGAAAAGGACCAGCTTACCGACAAACCGGCGCGCTTCTTTGTCAGCGAGATTATACGTGAGAAAATCCTGCTGTATTATGACAAGGAGATACCCTATTCCGTGGAAGTGCAGGTAGAGCAATTCAAGGAAGAGGAAAAACTTATACGCATCAGTGCGGTGATTTACGTAGAACGTGATTCCCAGAAAGGCATCATCATCGGCCATCAGGGATATGCTCTGAAGAAAGTGAGCACAGAGTCCCGTAAGGCGTTGGAGAAATTCTTCGGAAAACCCATTTTCCTCGAGACTTTCGTCAAGGTGGACAAGGATTGGAGAAGTTCCAAGCGCGAGCTCGACAGCTTCGGCTATAACCCTGAATAATTTTTATCAATTCCACAGAAAACCGAAATACCCCAGAAAAAATGGCATTAGTAGCAATCGTAGGACGCCCCAACGTGGGTAAGTCAACACTTTTCAACCGGCTCACCAAGACCCGACAGGCTATCGTCAGTGAGCACGCTGGAACCACCCGCGACCGACAATATGGTAAGTGCGAGTGGAATGGACGTGAATTCTCCATCGTCGATACCGGTGGATGGGTAGTCAACTCCGATGACATTTTCGAGGAGGAAATTCGTAAGCAGGTGATAATCGCCACCGAAGAGGCCGACCTCCTGCTGTTTCTCGTGGATATCCAGACCGGTCTGACTGATTGGGACGAGGATGTGGCCATGATTCTCAGAAAATCAAAGTTGCCTGTCGTTCTTGTCGTCAACAAGGCTGACAACTTCGACCAATATTCTGAGTCGGCCGAGTTCTATAAATTGGGATTGGGCGACCCTGTTTGTGTGAGTGCAGCCACTGGCAGTGGAACGGGTGACTTGCTTGATATCATCATCGAGAAACTTCAGAATGTTGGTTCTGAAGCCATTGAGGAAGGCATTCCACGCTTTGCTGTGGTGGGACGCCCCAATGTGGGAAAAAGCAGTATCATCAATGCCTTTATCGGTGAGGACCGCCACATCGTGACAGATATCGCCGGCACCACCCGTGACAGCATTTATACCCGTTACGATAAGTTCGGCTTTGACTTCTATCTTGTAGATACTGCCGGCATTCGGCGCAAGAACAAGGTCACCGAGGACCTTGAGTTCTATTCGGTCATGCGGAGTATCAGGGTAATAGAGAATTCGGATGTATGTATACTCATGATAGATGCCACCCGTGGCATTGAGGCGCAGGATATGAATATCTTCCAACTTATCCAGCGCAACAACAAGTCGTTGGTGGTGGTGGTCAACAAGTGGGACCTTGTGGAAGACAAAAGTCAGGCGGCCATCAAAACCTTTGAGAATGCCATCCATGACCGTATGGCGCCATTCACTGATTTTCCCATCATCTTTGCCTCCGCTCTCACCAAACAACGTATCTTCAAGGTGCTGGAAACTGCCAAACAGGTGTATCTCAACCGCACTACCAAGGTGGGCACATCAAAGCTCAATGAGGTGATGCTGCCGCTCATCGAGGCTTATCCGCCTCCATCAGTGAAGGGAAAATACATCAAAATCAAGTACTGCATGCAGGCTCCCAACACCCAAATACCTACTTTTGTCTTCTATGCCAACCTTCCACAGTATGTCAAGGAGCCTTATCGGCGTTTCCTTGAGAACAAAATCCGTGAGAATTGGCAGATGACGGGGTGTCCAATCAATGTGTTTATTCGTCAGAAATAGGAATTGATGAACCTCCGGCTTATCATTCTTTCGGCCATGGCTCTCGTAGTGGCTTCCTGTGGACGGGAAGCCTCTACAGAAGAGGTGGTGGGCGCCACCGCACGTCTATATTATGAGAGTCTGCTGGAAGGCCGGTATGATGACTATGTTGCCGGTCTTGACGGATGGAAGGAGATGCCTCCCGCCTATAGGGAGCAGTTGCGTGATAATGCCAAGATGTTTGTGCACAAGCAGGAGAAAGCCCGGGGCGGCATCAAAAGTGTTGAGGTGTCCCAATCGGAAGTAGACACGGAGAACCACCAGGCTCAGGTCTTCCTGCGCTTCTGCTATGCCGACAGCACTGCTGAGCAGGTGGTCGTGCCGATGGTAGAGCGCGATGGCGTGTGGCTTATGCGCTGAGTACTCTTTCTTGGATGGCTTACGGATTTTCCGTAGGATGATGGTGCTGCTCGTTGACCACCGTCCGCATTTCTTTCAGCAGGTCACTGGCGAAAATGAAGTCGGTCAGCCGTTTGTTGGTTGATTCCATAATCTGGTCACTTCTTCCTTGCCAGTCTTTGTTTCCCTTGTGAATGAAAATAATGTTCTCACCGATACCCATCACCGAGTTCATGTCGTGGGTATTGATGATGGTCGTCGTGTTGTATTCCTTGGTGATGCTGCTGAGCAGTTCGTCAATCATCAGCGATGTTTTGGGGTCAAGACCGGAATTTGGCTCGTCACAAAACAAGTATTTCGGATTCAAGGCAATGGCTCTCGCTATGGCAACACGTTTCTGCATACCTCCCGAGATTTCCCCTGGGTATTTCTTTTGGGCTTCCTTCAGATTCACCCTGTCCAGGCATTGACGGGCGCGGCGAAGACGTTCGCGGTAGTTCATGTTGGAAAACATGTCGAGAGGGAACATCACATTCTCCAAAACCGACATCGAATCAAACAATGCCGCACTTTGGAAAATCATGCCCATTTCCCTTCTCAGCATGATTTTCTCGCGTTTGCTCATCTTGACGAAATCGCGGCCGTCATATAGCACCTCACCACTTGTAGGGGTCAGCAACCCTACAAGATTCTTCATCAGCACCGTCTTTCCCGAACCACTCTGACCGATAATCAGGTTGGTCTTGCCATTCTCAAAGACAGCATTGATGTCGTGCAGGACTTCCTTGTCCTCAAACGATTTGTATAAGTTTCTGACTTCTATCATCTGTTATGAGAGCAATTTGGTGAGAAAAACGTCTGAGCATAATATGAGAACACTGCTCATGACCACAGCATCCGTACTCGATTTGCCTACTTCCACAGACCCGCCTTTCACGGTGTAACCATAGAAAGACGACACGCTGGAAATGATAAAGGCGAAAAACAGGCCCTTGATGATGCTCATCCACATAAACCACGGGTTGAATTCGTGCTGAATACCTATGGTCAGGTCGGACGGGGAAAGCACTTGGCCTATGTATGCCGTGGCATAAGCTCCCAGAATGCCTGAGGCGGCACTGAAAATCACAAGGAAAGGCATGATGGTAATCATACCCATGATTTTGGGCAGAATCAGGTAACTCGCGGAGTTGACACCCATGATGTCAAGTGCGTCTATTTGTTGTGTCACGCGCATGGTGCCCAGTTCAGAAGCGATGTTCGACCCCACCTTGCCGGCAAGAATAAGACTCATGATGGAGGATGAAAACTCCAGCAGCATGATTTCGCGGGTGGTATATCCTGTCACGAATTTCGGCATCCAGGGGCTTTGTATGTTGAGCTTCATCTGAATGCAGATGACAGCACCGATAAAAAAGGAAATGAGGAGAACAATGCCTATGGAGTCTACCCCGAGGTCCGACATTTCCTTCACGTATTTTTTCAGAAACATCCTGAAACGTTCCGGGCGGGAAAATGTCTTGCCCATGAGCAACAGATATTCGCCAAAAGTCTGGAGTGACTGTATGATAAACATTGCTTCTTACCTTTTTCCTTGCTTCCTTTTTGTTTTCGAATGGCAAAAGTAATCAAAAAACCACAAATCATACCTAAGAAGCCGTTGCTTTTTCTATCTCTAAACCTTTTTTCATTTTTTTTATAACTATGAATCTTGATAGAAAAACTTCCGAAATTCTTTGAATGTTGTTTTTTTTTCATTATTTTTGTACCCATAACCTGATACTTGATTATTCGTGCTATGAAAAAAACAGATGTAAAGATTTTCCATTGACTTGTGGTAATATGCAATCAAGGCTTTAGGTAACTTTATCTAAAACAAATGTTACAAGACATATTATTAAAATAATATAACACATTGTAATTTTGCAAAAAACTAATTTACGAGTCATTAATTTTTTGATTTTCTTATGGTAACCGAAAAGACTTTTTGGAACCATCATCGTAGCAAAGTGGCTATGGCATTCCTATTGTTGGTTGCTGGTTTGACCATCACCTCATGCTCGGAGTATGACCTGGATGAGCGTGACCCGGAAGGGTGGGGTGCAAGCATTTACAGTTGGCTTGCAGAGAATGGCAACTACACCAACACTGTGCGCATGATTGAAGATCTGGGCTACAAGGAGGTGCTCGCCAAGACAGGGTCGAAAACACTCTTCGTCGCTGATGATGATGCCTACGGAAGATTCTTCCGAAACAACAGTTGGGGTGTGAGAAGCTATGAGCAATTCTCCACTTCACAGAAAAAATTGCTGCTCTTCGGTAGCATGATGGACAACTCGATGCAGCTCAACAGTCTGCCGAGTGTTGAGGGAACACCGCCAAGAGAGGGTGAGTGTATGCGGCGCCTTGCCTCCAATACACCCTATGATTCCGTGACGGTGCTTTATCCTGACCAGATGCCCGACAATCCTTATTGGGCACGTTACAAGAAAGCTGGCCAGCCCATGGTGTGTATGACCGACAATTCCATTGTGCCGCTCGTGCAGTTCATCGAGAAACAATTGGTCAACAGGCGCATCACCAACAGCGACTACGATTTCTTGTACAACCACACCACTCACAGGGCTCCTGGCGATGCCAGTATCAATGGTGTGCAGGTCGATTCGGCCAACATCAAATGCTCCAATGGCTTCATCCATAAGATGAGTGAGGTGATTACACCGCTGCCCAATATGGCGGAGTTGATATCCAAGAAACCCAATGTCCGTCTCTTCAACAAGTTGCTTGAGCGGTTCTGTGCACCTTATTGGGTAGGTGAGGCCACCACTACACAATACAATTATTTATATGATAGAAACGTTGACTCGGTGTTCCAGAAACGGTTCTTCTCGGAGAAGTCACAGGAAGGCGTGACACTCAATGCTACTCCTGACAACGGTCCGGTCAACGGTTTGCTGAAGTTCGACCCCGAGTGGAACGCATATTATGCGGGCCTTAATGACCAGGGTGGAAATATCGCCCTGCAGCGCGACATGGCCGTGATGATGGTGCCCAGCGATCAGGCGATGACAGAGTATTGGGAGTCGGGAGCCGGACGTGTGCTCAAAGACTATTATGGCTCCTGGGAGAATGTGCCTGATGAGGTGGTGGTGAAGTTGCTCAACAACAATATGTTGAGTTCCTTCGTTTCCTCGGTGCCATCCAAGTTCCAGAGTATCCTCAATGATGCCAACGACCCCATGGGTGTGGAGGAGGCTGCTATCGACTCCGTATGGCTCGGTTGCAATGGTGCCATCTATCTCACCAATCATGTTTATTCTCCAACGGCATACGTCAGTGTGTCATTCCCCGCTTTGGTCAACGAGAGCATGAAAATCATCTATTGGGGTATCGAGCAGTTGCAGTACAACGTCTATCTCAACTCGCTCAATTCATACTATAGTTTCTTCATCCCCACCAACAATGCTCTCCTTGAATATATTGACCCTTGCTCCTATGGCAAGAACCAGACACAGATGTTCCGCTTCCATTATGATGGCTCCAAGGTCAACGCCCAGGAACGTGTATGGGCCAGCATCTGGAACTATGATGTGGAGACAGGAACCGTGGGCGATTCTATAGGAGTGGCCAATTATGACCAAATCAGAAACCGCCTCAAGGACATTCTCGACACCCATATCGTCATCGGCAACGTAGAGAGTGGAAATACCTATTACCGTACGAAAGGTGGCACGGAAATTCGTGTCAACAATGCACGGGCAGGTGCCAATGGCATGACGGTCGAAGGAAGTTATCAGACCAATGAGGGCGCCCCCATTCCCGTGAGTTATATCTACGACCAGACGGATGGCGGCAACGGCAAGAGCTATATCCTGGAAAGCCAGCCTATCTTGGGAACAAGGCACACGGTGAGAGATGTCCTCGCCAGCAAGCCGGAGTTCTCGAAGTTCCTTGAACTGATGGATGGTAGTGGTCTGTTCGAGCAGATACACCTCAGGAGGAATGCCTGCGGTGGTACCAATATCTCAGTGTTCAACACATATCATTATACTATATATGTGCCCACCAATGAGAGCATCCAGGCTTTGCAGGACCAAGGCAAACTCTCTTCATGGGAGGCTGTGGATGCATTTGAGGAAGCCGGAAACCTCTCTGCCAAGACCCGCGACTCCTTGCAGATTGTCAACTTCCTGAGATATCATATTCAGGACAACGCACTCTTCATCGGTGCTGGTGAGGACTCCGGAGATTTCGAGACCGCAGTCATCGACCCAACCACCGAGCGGTTCTACAGGGTCAATGCAAGGGTCACCAATGATGGCATTACCATTGTCGACCACGCAAGAAACACACGTCGGGTGGTTACTTCCAACCCCAGCCTGTACAACCTCGTGGCTCGTGAGTTCCAGTACAATACGTCAGACCCGGCCAGTGCCAGTTCGATAGAGACCTCCTCTTCGGCGGTCATCCATCTCATTGACCAGCCGTTGATGATTAATAATTGACTTTTGAAACATGAAGACTATGACAATTAATAGAATAGCAAAAAAGATTGGAGCAGCCATCATCTGTTTTCAATTGTCAGCAATAGCAGCCTATGCGCAAAGCGCAGGAGATATCATCAGCGGAACCGTGACAGACTCCTATGGAGCGGTGATTGGTGCCAATGTTGTGGAGCTTGATGCTGCCAACCGTATCCAGGCTTCTGCCGTTACCGATATCAATGGTAATTTCTCGTTCAAACTCCATAACCCAAAGGATAAAATCCGATTCTCCTACGTGGGATACAAGACCATCACGTTGCCCATCAACAAACTCAAGTATGAGGTTACCATGTCGGATGTGGAGCAAATCGATGAGGTCATCGTCACGGCTAAACGCCGCACCTCGGGTAACGGACTTAGCATTCCTATCGATGAGGTCTCTGCAGCGAGAGAGAGTATCAGCATGACCGAGTTTACCGGACTTGCCATCACTACTGTCGATGAGGCCTTGCAGGGACGTATCGCCGGTCTCGACATCGTGGCTAATTCAGGTAACCTCGGTGCCGGAACCTCGATGAGACTTCGTGGTGTGTCAAGTATCAACGGTTCGAGTGAGCCTCTTATCGTGGTCGATGATAATGTATGGGAAACCAATGTCAACAATTTTGATTTCTCATCGGCCAATGAGGAAAAATTCGCCGAACTGCTCAATGTCAACCCGGAGGATATTGAAAGCATCGCGGTGCTGAAAGATGCCGCTGCCGTGGCTATCTACGGTTCTCAGGGTTCCAATGGTGTGATTGAAATCAAGACCAAGCGTGGTGTGATGGGTGCCACAAGGGCTACCTATAGTTACAGAATCACCGGCACCTACCAGCCTACTGGATATAGGATGCTTAATGGTGACGAGTATACGATGTTGTTGAAGGAGGAGTATTTCAATCCTTCGATGAGTGATGCCTCCAGCAATATTCCCGAACTGAACTATAATCCCAGCTTCCCGGAGTATGAGATGTACAACAACAACACCGACTGGCTCAAGGAAGTCAAGCAGACGGGTTGGAGGCAGAACCACTACCTTGCCCTCAGCGGTGGTGGTGAGAAAGCGCATTTCCGCATCGGTGCCGGATACGACAACGAGACAGGCTCCATTATCAAACAGCAACTCGACAGGTTCACCTCGCGTGTAAACCTTGACTATTTCGTGAGCGACCGCATCAAGATTGAGACCAACATCGCTCTTACCTATACAAAGAACAAAAAGAACAACGGCGACTTGTTGGCTATCGGTTATATCCGTATGCCTAACCTCTCGGTATATGAGCAGGACAAGAATGGCAACGACCTTGATGAATACTACAGCATGTTGCCTACGGTCTCGAGTCAGTTGCGCGACCAACTGAGCAACAAAAACCCGGTTGCCCTCGCCAATCTGGCTAAAAATGATGAGACCAGCTACAATATCGAGCCGGAATTCAAACTGAGGTACAACCTTCTCGGACTGGCTGCTCACCAGACAAGGCTCAGTTATGAGGGAAAAGTGGTCTTCAATATTTTCAACCGTTATGAGGACACGTTCATGCCACTGTCACTCAGCACTACTGGTTGGAACGATACTGAAGGCAAGCAGAGCAACCGTACGACGGCCAACTCGTCGAAGAGTTTCGGTGTGACCACTACCCATACACTCACCTTCACACCGGTGTTTAAGAATACCGACCACTCGCTGTCGATGCTGCTCAGAGGCCAGCTCACCAGTGGAAAGAACAATTCTCAAAGCACCGTGGAGTGGGGCTTGCCTTCGGGAACCATCATCAGTCCTGCTGCTCCCGGTATCATCGATGGTATCAGCACCGGAAGCGGACAGTGGAGAAGCATCTATTTCACCTACCAGGCACACTATGCCTATAAAGGTAAGTATATTGCCGATTTCTCCGTCCGTCGTGACGGAAGCACCAAGTTCGGCGACAACCAGAGATGGGGTAACTTCCCTGCCTTCTCCGTTCGTTGGAACATCCATAAGGAACGTTTCATCACCGAGCATCTGCCTTGGATTTCCACCCTCTCCATCCGTCCAGGTTGGGGTATCGTGGGTAACCCTCCCGGAGCCGAATACTTGTATTTCAGCAAGTATGCCAATGGTAGCGGATATATGAACGAAAGAAGCATTTATCCACAGAACATCAGGCTCACCAACCTGAAGTGGGAGCAGAAAGAGACTTACAACATCGGTCTTGACTATGGATTCTTCAATGAGCGCCTTACTGGTAATGTGGAGTTCTACCGTCAGTACACCTCTGACCTTCTGATGGGTGGACGTGGTATTCCTACCTCTTCCGGTTACTCTCAACTCGCCTGGCAGAATGTCGGTGATATGAGGAATATCGGATGGGAGTTCAACATCAATGGTTACCATATTATTAAGTTCGGTAAGTTCAGCGTTGACTTCAACGTCACTTTCGCCAACAACAAGAACCAGATTACTGCTATGGATGAGACCTGTCTGGCCAGTCTCAACAATGAGTTCGACCGAAACAACGGTTCCTATCTGACAAGAGTTGAGCTCAACAGGTCATTGGGTAGCATCTATGGATTCAGATACAAGGGGGTCTACCAATATTCCGATTATTCACCGGAGGAAATCAAGGGCGTCAGCGGACCTAACGCACCGGTAGCTCGTGATGAGAACGGTGTAGTCATCATCGATGAGAACAACATGACCAAACCGATGATGTTCTGTTACGGTTCGGTCAACTATGAGTTCCGTGGAGGTGATGCCATCTATGAAGATGTCAACCACGACGGACAAATCAATGAGCTCGATATCGTCTACCTCGGTTCTTCTCTGCCCAAAATTACTGGTGGTTTCGGATTCAAACTTAATTTTGGCCGACTGACATGGAACAACCAGTTCAACTTCCGCTATGGAAACAAGATCATCAACAGAGCCAGGATGAGGGCTGAAAATATGTATTCCAACAACAACCAAAGCAGGGCCGTCAACTGGAGATGGCGTGTGGAGGGTGATGTCACCGAGATTCCCCGGGCATTGTATCAGCATGGATACAACTGGCTTGGAAGCGATCGGTTTGTTGAGGATGGATCGTTCATCCGTCTCAATTACTCTCAGTTAAGCTATAATGTTGACACCAAGTTCATCAAGAGATGGGGACTTACACAGTTGAGTTTCTATATCTCAGCCAACAACTTGTTCTGCCTCACTAAATACTCCGGGGCTGACCCAGAGGTGGGATATGGTTCATGGGGACTTGTCTGCGATGATGCCAAGACACCGAGGTCCAAGTCTTTCACAGGAGGTATTACCGTGCAATTCTAATCAGGAAAATTTCATTTTGACAACTCAAAATCATGACTGACAAGTTGAAAAATATCATATGCGCCGTTAGTATGACGGTCTTGCTGACAGGTTGCTCTGACTTCCTGAGCATCCTGCCGATGAATGAGGTGGTGCTTGAGAACTATTGGACTGAGAAAGGCGATGTCACCAGTGTGGTGAACAGTTGTTATGAGACACTGGAAAGTGGCGATTGCCTTACCAGAATGGGTGTCTGGGGTGAACTCAGGTCTGACAACCTCAGACTGGGAGCCAGTGTGCCCAATGAAATCAATGAGATTCTCAAGGAAAACCTGCTGCCCTCCAATCCCATGTGTTCGTGGGCAAAATTCTATGAGGCTATCAACAGGTGCAACACCGTGTGCTACTATGCTCCCAAGGTACAGGAGATAGACCCCAACTATACCATGGAGGAGATGAAGGCCAATGTGGCTGAGGTGTCGGCCATCAGGGCTCTCTGCTATTTCTACCTCATCCGTACATTCAGGGATGTGCCTTACACGACACAGCCGAGTATCGATGACGCACAGAATTATGTCTTGCCCGCTACTCCTTTCAACCAGGTGCTCGACTCGCTCATCTTCGACCTTGAAAAAGTGAAGGGCGATGCCGTCAGAAGATATTACACCGACGACAGCCCCAATGCTTATTACAATTCAAGCAGAATCACAAGATGGGCTATCTACGCACTGCTCGCCGACCTCTATCTCTGGAAGGGCGACTGGGACAACTGCATCAAGTATTGCGACCTCGTCATCGACTTCAAGAAGCAACAATACAAAGAGATGTTGGAGAGAGAGGGTAATATCAACAATATCGCACTTTTTGGCGATATCCCTATGATTCTCGAGAAACCCATCGGAAGCACTGTTTGTGGTAATTCATACAATGAGATTTTTGGAGAGGGCAATTCGTTTGAAAGTATCTTCGAACTCTATTTCCGGACTAATCAAAGCCAACAGAATTCATGGGTGAACACATATTATGGCAACAGCAACAACACCACAGGAAGACTCAGTGCACCTGATTTCCTGTGTAAGGATGCTGCTCAAGGTACAAATACTGTGTTCAAGCGTACCGATGGCCGTGTCTATGCGGCTACAGAGCTTGACAACTCAAGTTATGCCATCACCAAGTATGTGCGCAGATCGGTGAGTTTCACCACGCAGAATGTGACCCGTGAGGCTGACCTCCACCTCTCCAGCACCCGCCGTTCCGGCGGTGATGCCAACTGGATTTTCTACCGTCTCAGCGATATGTTGCTCATCAAGGCCGAGGCAGAAATCCAAAGAGGTGAACAAGGATATGAGAGGGCTTTCATGCTCATCAATACGGTCAACAAGCGGGCCAATGACGTGACCACGACTACTCGCTCGGACACACTCAAGATGGCCGACTATGTATCGTCGAAGGCTTCTATGGAAGAACTGCTCATGAGCGAGCGTCAACGCGAGTTCATGTTTGAGGGAAAACGGTGGTTTGACCTTGTCAGAATGGCAAGACGTGATGGCAACAACAACCGTCTCATTTCACTGGCTACCAGAAAGTATATTGAGAATGTGAATGCTATCAAAATCAAGCTTTCTGACCCCAACATCATCTACTTCCCCTATGCGAAAAATGAGCTGAAAGTCAATCCTATGCTGGTTCAGAATCCTGCATTCGGCAATGATGAGGATAATGAATTGACTAAATAAGCCTGCCAACCATATAAAAGAATTACATTATGAAGAAATTTCCAATCATGCTTATTGCCGCCATCGCGCTCTTCAGCATCGCCGCTTGCGTCGATAATGATGACGACGTGCCCATGAATTATTACCAGTCGAAGAAAGTTACGGCGGCAGGCTTCCTGGAGGAAAATCAGGAGCAGTTCAGCGAGTTCATCGCTATCCTCAAGAAGACGCCATATTTCTCCATGCTGTCTACATATGGTACTTATACGCTCTTCGCTCCCAACAACGAGGCCATCGGAAGATACCTCCAGCGTACCGGATACCAACAAGTGGACAATATCCCCGTGGAGACTTGCGACACGCTGGCAAGAACTCATATTATTAAGAAAGGTGCATTCTTCACAACTGATATCGGTGAGGGTGCTCTGCCTGAACTCAACATGGACGATTCCTATATTGTCTTGTCCAGCGATTCAGATGTGACCAATCACAATGCTTTGGTCTATTACATCAATAAGAACGCAAGGATGATTGAGTACAACGACTCTGTCACCAATGGTGTGGTGCATGTGCTTAACAATGTCATCACTTCAAGCAGCTTGCTCCTGCCCGACAAAATCGCAGAAGATCCCGACTTGACAATCTTCTCACAAGCACTCTCACTTACAGGTATGGCCGACTCGCTCACCCTCTATCTCGATGAGAGCTACTCCTGCAGCGAGGACTCCGTGCACGAGGGTGTCATGGTAAGATGTACCTCTGGTTCGGCTCTTTATACCAGGTCGTTCTGGCCCGAGAAAAGATATTTCAAATATACTGCTTTCGTGGAGCCGGATTCCGTCTTCCACTCAAAGGGCATCAACAACCTCGACGACCTCAAAGCCTATGCCAAGAGAGTCTACGACGAGACCTATCCTGAAGATGCCGGCTTGTACGATGACGACCCCAAGAACCGGAAAAATCCACTCAACCGTTTCGTGAGCTATCACCTGCTGCCCCGTATTGGACAATACAACAGTTGGGTCATGTCGGGTGAACTCAGAGAGCACTGCTGGTACACTTCTTTGAGCGACCCTGAGGAGTTTTATGAGACAATGTGCCCGGGAACTATCATGAGATTCGCAGGACCCTCGGCAGGATTGTTCATCAACAGGAAGGGACTGCAGAACAATTTCTCCGTGCGTGGTGTGAAAGTTCTCTCGCCATCAGAGTCGGGCAATACTGACCAGAATGCGCTTAACGGTGTCTATCATTATATTGACGACATCCTCGCTTATACCACACAGGTGCGTGATGTCGTGCTCAACTGCCGCATACGTATCGATGCCACGGTTCTCAGTCCGGATTTCATGAACTGCAATGGACGTGGACGATATGGCGAGGACATCCTCACTGGTTTCAAAAATCACTACATCACCGATTGGAAGGTAAGCGACGAGACTTACGTCGGCGTACATAGCGATGTAGGTTACTGGAACTCATACCAGGCCAATGCCGTATGTATCAGCGGTGTATTCGACGTGGCCTTCAAACTGCCACCGGTTCCAACGGGTACCTATGAAATCCGACTTGGTTATACCGTGGGTGAGGAGCGTGGAGTTGTGCAAGTTTACCTCAACAACGAACCTTGTGGTATCCCTGTCGACCTTAGAGTATATGGTCCAGACCCAACAATTGGATGGGTGGAGGATACCGACGATGAGGAGGAGAACCTCGCCAACGACAAGGCCATGCACAACAGAGGATACATGAAAGGTATGGACAGCTACAGACCATGGGATGCCGACCATCCTCTCCGTGGAAACAACTGGAACCTGAGACGAGTTCTCGCTACTCAGTATCTTGACTCCAACCGGACCTATTACCTCCGGTTCCGACAAGTTCTCGATGACCCCGACAGGTATTGGTCCTTCGACTATATCGAGCTTTGCCCGAAGAGTGTCTACGGAAGCCCTGAGGGTGAGGATACCCATTAATTCGCATCTATCATAAACAGACAAATACAATGATGATGAATCACAAATATATCATTTGCGCGGTCTGCGCTATCTGCTCCCTCTGTGGGTGTGCCGACTGGGATGACCATTACGAGAGTGGTGATGTTTCCGGAAGCTCGGTGACCCTATGGCAGCAATTGAAAGAAAATCCACAGCTCAGCGACTTCTCGCAAGTACTGGAGCAAACCAAGGTGTTCAGAATGCACAAAAAAATGCCCGTCAGCTATGCTGACTTGCTTATGGGTGGACAGGCATTTACCGTTGTGGCACCTGTCAATGGTACCTTCAACCGTGACTCGCTGTTGCAACTCGTACAGACCAATCAGGGCGACTCTCTCGTTGAGCGTTTCTTTGTGCTCAATCACCTGTCACGGTCGTTGAGGTCGGTTACCTCCGGCAACAGCAATATGCTCATGCTCAACTCCAAATACGTGGAGGTGGGTCCAGGTTCTATTGAGGGAGTGCAGGTAATCAATCCCAACAACCATGCCAAGAATGGTGTGCTGCATGTCACTGAGGGGCCGCTGCCTTATCGCTACAGCCTGTATGAGATGCTCTCTGCCAAGGATGAGTTAAGTCTTATCGGAAAATGCCTGCGTCAGTATGAGGAAGACTATTTCGATGCCGACAGGTCAGTGTCAAGCGGAATTATAGAAGGTGTGCCTGTATATGTGGACTCTGTGGTCATCGAGCGCAACAGACTGCTGGAGCGTATCGGATATCTGAATGCAGAGGACTCTACCTACCTGATGGTCGTACCTGGAAATGAGGGATGGCAGAAGGCATGGGATGTGGCAAGCAAGTATTTCGTTTATGACCAGAAAGTGCTGAAACGCGACTCCATTCAGCACTATTGGACCAGCCGCGCCTTGCTCGACGATGCTATCTTCAACCTCAATAGTCAGAAGTCTGTCAACGACTCGCTCACTTCGGTGCAGTATAGCCGCTCGACACCAGAATACAATGTGTTCTATCGTCCGTTCGACAGCGGTGGCATCATGGACGGCGCCCGTCATGAGATTTGCAGCAACGGCGACCTCTATGTTGCGCAAGAATGGCCGTTCACACCCGAGAATACCTATTTCAAGGAGTTGTGGAGTGAGGCTGAGAATTCTTATCTCATCACTTCGGAGAAGGATTGTACCTACAATATCCGTCACCTCGCATCCGACAGTATCTCAAAGGGTGGATATCTGCATGTGGTGCCGAGAACCGCTACGGCCAACTGGGATCTCACCTACAGGGTCAACAATACGCTTAGTGGTGATTACGACGTGTGTGTCATCGTCTTGCCAAGGACTATCGACAACCAGGTGAACCCCAACATGAAACCATGTAAGTTCAAGGCTACTATCAATTATGTCGACTCTCTCGGCAACGAACAGTCTTTCAATTGCGGGAATGTGCAGTTCAAAACCAACCCTGAGAAGGTGGACACTGTAGTGGTTGCCGAGAATTTCCATTTCCCTGCTTGTAACTTTGACCAGAATGATATCAAAGTCTCTGTCAAGGTGACATGCTCTATCCTCGCTCGTGAAACGTCATCCTACTCTCGTGAGATGTACCTCGACTGCATCTACCTGAGACCAAGAACCTCTAAATCCGAACAACAATGAGAAAGTCTATTCTTTTCGCCATGTTGCTGGCTTCGGCTTCCCTGATGGCGCAGGAAATGAAACAATTCACAGGTCAAGTGGTGGATGCCGCTACCGGAAAAGGTTTGGCTGGTGTCATCGTACAGGCTTACGGTGATGCACGATACTCCACACTGACCAACGAAGCGGGTGTATATGTGCTGAAAGCACCCGAATACACCAGGTCGGTTGTCATGAGAGTCGATGGATATAATGTTGAGCAGAGTTCCATCAAACTGGGAACGGCTAATGGAAAACTGTATCCGAACACCTTCTCGGAGGTCTATAACACCACAACGAATGCCACTACAACCGCTGAGGCTCAGAAATTCGACAATAATGCGGAGGTAAGCATCGACCCGCTGGTGGCTCAGCAGATAGCAGCCGATGTCAGGCCAACAACCATAGGAGGCTTGACGGGCTTAGGTGGACGGATGCTCATCGAGGGTATCAATTCGCTTCATGCCAATGCACAACCGCTCATCGTCATCGACGGGGTGGTCATGGATATGCAGTACAGCCGTGAGATGCTCCATCAGGGGTATTTCAACAATATGCTGGCCAACCTCAATGTCAATGACATCGAGAAGGTTACCGTCATGAAAAACGGTACTGCTCTCTATGGTGCCAAGGCTGCAAATGGCGTGGTGCTCATACAGACGAAACGCAACAAGAGCATGGCCACGAAAATCGATGTGACCATCAACGGACGGTATGAGATGGTACCCCAGTTGCCGGTCATGATGGACGCCGAAGACTACCGGTTGTATGCCACCGAACTGCTCGCTGGCAAGACCAAGACATTGGGCTCGATGAAGTTCCTCAACAATGACCCCAATTATTTCTACTACAAGCAGTACCACAACCAGACCGACTGGGTCAAGGAAGTGTATGAGAACGCTTTCTCCCAAAACTACGGTATCAATGTTCAGGGTGGTGACAATATCGCCTCCTATAATCTGTCCGTGGGTTATTCATTGGCAAACGGCACTCTCAAGAACAACGACTTCTCCCGGTTCAACATGCGGCTCAATTCAGATATCGATGTGTTCAGAGGGTTGAAGGTGAGATTTGATGCATCCTACAGTGACGTGGACCGTAAACTGACTGACGACGGTTCTCCTGTCGACCCCATGACAGGGGTTATCACCTCACCGAGTTTCCTCGGACTGACCAAGGCACCCTTCCTCTCTCCCTATGCCTACGATATGAACGGAAATCTCAGTCACTATCTGGCAGAGGCCGATGACTATCTCGAGGGAATGTTCCAGGGAAAAGGCCGGTTGGCCAATCCTACCAGTATCTTGAAATATGGTGAGGGTAGCAACCGCAACTCCTTTGGAAACCGCCTCATCACGTTTGCCGTCACACCGAGATACCGCATCAACAGGCACCTGACCATCAGTGAGCATTTCTCCCTGGGACTGGTCAACACCAATGAAAACTATTATCTGTCTATTCAAGGTGTGCCGACGTTCACCATCAAGGGACTCGATGAGGGTACAGTTCTGCAAAATTTCGTGCAGAGCCAGGCAGCACGCCAAACAGCTATTCAGAGCGACACTTATGTCAACTGGGTCAGGCGGTTTGGTGCTCACAGCCTTGATGTGAGAGGTGGTGTGAGATATGGCAGCAGTGAATACAAGGCCACTTCACAAAAGGGTTATAATACCGGTAACGACAAGACTCCTAACATGAGCAATTCCCTGCAGTTCAAAAGCACCGGCGGAGCCGATGACAAACTGCGCGAGATATCATGGTATGGACTTGCCGGATACAATTTTGCTGAAAGGTTCTATCTGAACGGTGGTCTTTCCATGCACACTTCATCACGGGTCGGTGATGAGGCTGAAGGCCTGAAACTGGCCGGTGTGGTCTGGGGATTGTTCCCAAGCATCGAGGCTGCGTGGGTGCTCACCAACGAAAAACTCCTTGCTGGAAATAAATATCTCAACTACTTGAGGCTCAACGCCGGATTCGATGTGACTGGAAACGATGAGATTGACTACACGGCTTCCAGAAGTTATTTCGTATCCAATCTCATGCTGAATGGACAGGCCACGGGACTCTCCATCGGCAATATCGGCAACACGCAGTTGAAGTGGGAAACCACACGCCGGTTGACCGCAGGACTGGAGAGCAATCTCTTTAACAACAGAATCAACCTCAAAGCCAATGTGTTCAAGAGTTGGACATCCAATCTGCTCGCTCTGAAACAACTGGCTTGGACCAGTGGACTCCAGGAGAACTGGACCAATGAGGGAAAACTCGAGAATATGGGCTTCGATGTCACCCTGAGGGCGAAAATGCTTGCTTACAAAAACTTGCAATGGGAAGTCGGCGCTTCGGCAGGACACTATGCCAACAAGGTGACGGCTCTGCCTGAAGGCAAGTCTTTTGAGACCAACATGTATGGAGCCACCATCCTCACCGAAGTAGGTTCTCCCGTAGGACTGTTCTATGGATGGAAGACCGACGGTGTCTACCACAACACTGACATGGCCAACCAAGACGGCAACTATGTCATGAATTCCAATGGTACGCATACCTATTTCCAGGCAGGCGACATGAAGTTTGTCGATAACGTCAGAGACCATGTCATCAACGAGGCTGACCGTTGTGTCATCGGCGACCCCAACCCCGACCTCTATGGTAATATTTTCTCCACGTTGACATGGAAAAAACTGTCGCTCTCGGTCGTGTTTAACTATTCTTTGGGCAATGATGTCTACAACTATCAGCGCTCTTTGCTCGAGGGTGGTAGTCTCTTCCTGAACCAGACAACAGCCATGAACAAACGTTGGAACACGGAAAATCAAGTCACTGACATTCCAAGAGTCTCCTATACCGACCCGATGGGGAACTCAAGGTTCAGCGACAGATGGATTGAGGATGGAAGTTATCTCAGACTCAGTTCGGTCACACTCAGTTATCACGTTCCCATCATCAGCACTTATCTGCAGGGATTCACCATTTGGGGCAATGCTTCCAACCTCTTCACGCTCACTCATTACCTGGGAAGCAATCCTGACAGGGCTTTGCCTGGCAGTATTCTCTCTCAAGGTATCGATTTGGGACTGCTCTCTCCAGGTAGAACTTTCTCCGTCGGTGTGAATATCAACCTCTAAAATGAATGTCAATATGAAATATATCAATCAATTCATTTCAGTCTTGTGTCTTTCGTGCCTCCTGTTCGGTTGCGCCGACATGATGAATACCGACTCCGAGTTCGTGGAGTTTGAGAAAGACAACACATTGAACCATCCCACCGATTCCGTTTACAGCGTGATGGGAATCATCGGAAAAATGCAGAATATTGCCGACCGCATCGTCCTGCTCGGAGAGGCAAGGGGTGACCTCATGACCACTACTGATGCTGCCTCCGTGGACCTGAAACGTCTGGCTGCATTTGACAGAGGCGAGAACATCTACAATAAAGTGAGCGATTACTATGCTGTCATCAACAACTGCAACTATTTCATCGCTCATGTGGATACCACGCTGCAAAGAAGGGGACGCAACATCTTCACCAGTGAGTATGCGGCCGTGAAAGCATTCAGGGCTTGGACTTACCTGCAGTTGGTCAAGGCTTATGGAGAGGTGCCTCTTGTTCTCGACCCCGTAATGACCGAGAACAATGCAAGCAGTGAGATGGCAAAGGCCAAGT
>CACXDY010000261.1 GCA_902766505.1 uncultured Prevotellaceae bacterium | reverse complement strand
TTCGTCACCCCCACCCAAGGCCCTCCCCCTCAGCCCGAGGTGGAGGGATGCAACCGCGCCTACTCGGCGCTCGTTCACTAAGGTACCACTCCCTTAGAAGCGGTCGCGGTTTCTTTGTTTTTGTTCGCTTCGCTCACTTTGGCGTGAGGGTGTGGCGTGGAGTAACGTTGCTGCGCTCGTTATTTGTTTTTTTTGCTTCGCTCGTTATTTGTTTCTTCGGCTGCGCTCGTTATGGGTTTTTTGTTAAAAAATGAAAAATGAGGGGGTTTTCTGTTGGTTTGCATTAACTTTGCATGTTACGATTGCAAGATTGGGAATGAGATGAAAATTGGGAAGAATGTCATGCGGTATGCCACCCGCTTCAAATATATACTTGTCACGGTGCTTGGGGTGTTGCTCATCACGGTGATTGGCGAGAATAGTCTGCTTCAGAGATATCGGTATTCCAGGCAAATTGCGGACCTGGAGGACGAAATCGAGAAACAGGACAATCAATATATGCGCGACTCCATCCGTCTGTCGGAACTGGAGAATGACCCGAATGCCATCCGGAAAATCGCACGGGAGAGATATTTCATGAAGGCTTATGATGAGGATATCTTCGTGCTCAGCGATGAAATCAAAAAACAACAAGATGAGAAAGTTAAGTAGACTGCAGAGTATCGTGATGCTCGTGGGGGCTATCCTCATGGCCGCCGGTGCCGGTTGCTGCGCCTTCCTCTGGCAGCAGAAAGTGTTTTCATGGGTCTTCCTCGCAGGGTCCATCCTGTTTTTCGCCATGCAGTGCCAGCAGAAGTACGAGGGCGACAAACTCACCATCAAGCGCCTGCGCAAGATTATGACCGCCTCGGGGGTGTTCTTCGTTCTCGCAGGCCTGTTGATGGTCGACACGGCCTATGGCTTTTTGGGGCATTACATGTCGTATGTCACCTACGTCACCTACTTCTTCAACAAATGGGTGATTCTGGTGCTTGCGGGGGCTATCCTGCAACTCTATTCCACGCACAGAATTTCAAATGAATTGCAAAAAGATTGAAAAAACCCTAAAAGTGCGCGGGAATACCTTAAATAGAATGAAAAATTTTTCCCACATCGATTATTGATGTTATTTTTGTCCGTTGATTAAAACATTGGCATAAGAAAATGAACAAATACTCGTCCTTATTTACTCTTTTATCCATCGTATGGGTACTGACATCATGCGGCATTTCCTACAACATTGAAGGCTCCTCCGACATCTCGGGGCTCGACAGTCGTATGATGTATATCAAGACGATGAAAAACAATGAACTTAAGGACATCGACTCCACCGAGGTTGTTCATGGAAAATTCGGATTCTCGGGCAATACCGACTCCGTGAGAATAGCCTACCTCGTGGTGGGCGACGCCAACTCGCTGCCCATCGTGCTCGAAAGCGGCGACATCAACGTGAAAATCAACAAGTCGAGAGTGGAGTGGGGCGGTACACCGCTCAACGACAAACTTTACCGTTTCGTCAAGACACTCGACAGTCTCGACGTGATGAAGGAGGACCTCGACCATGAATACAACCTGGCTTTCATGGACGGCGAGGATATGAATGAGGTGATTCCGAAACTCTCGAGGCAATACCAGCAAATCAACATGAGCATCGACACGCTGGTCACCCAGTCGATAGAGGAGAATTTCGACAATATCCTCGGGCCGGGCATCTTCATGCTCATCACTCAGCAGACACAGCGTTACCCGGAGATGAGTCCGTGGATTGTGCAAATCATGAGCAAGGCCACCTCGAGTTTCAAGGAAGACCCCTACGTGAGATGGTTCCTGCAGCAGGCACAGTATATCCAGAATGTGCAGAACGGACTGGAGAACTCACCCGCCAGCGCACAGGGAACTGCCCAACCGGAGGCTACACCCCCCACACCCAACGAGTTGGCTGCCCCCGCAGACTCGGCAGCAGCCGATACGACAGCCAGGAAATGATGCAGACCTATGAGTATACTGCTCAAAGATGCTTTAATCGTTGACAGCGGAAGAGCCTTCCACGGCCATCTGGCCATGGAGGGAGACAGCATCTCCGCCGTCTATGAGGATACACAACTGCCCCGCGGCCACTACGATGACATCGTGGATGCCGCGGGGTGTGTCGTCATGCCAGGTGTGATAGACAGCCACGTGCATTTCCGTGAGCCGGGACTGACCGCCAAGGCTGATATCCGCAGCGAGAGCCGTGCCGCGGCTTTCGGCGGCGTCACATCCTATTTCGATATGCCCAACACACAGCCGCAGACGGTGGGACTGCCGCAGTTGGAGGACAAGTGGCGGAGGGCGGCTGCTGACAGTATGGTCAACTACGCCTTCTTCTTCGGCGCCACCAACGACAATATCGGGCTGCTGCCCAGCCTCGACCCCCACCGGATACCCGGCATCAAACTGTTTATGGGCTCCTCGACCGGCAACATGCTGGTAGACAAGCGTGAGGTGCTGCGGAAATGGTTTGCCGAGGCCGGCATGCCCATCATGGCGCACTGCGAGGACACCGACATCATCAACCGCGAGATGGCGGCAGCCGTGGCCGCCTATGGCGAGGACCCGCCCGTGGAGCGGCATCCGCAAATCCGCTCGGAGGAGGCCTGCTATGCCTCGTCGTCGCTCGCTGTGGAACTGGCCCGGGAATACGGCACGCGGCTTCATATCGCCCATCTCTCCACCGCACGTGAACTGGCGCTGCTCGACCCCTGCCGGGGAGACGAGGTGCCCGCCATCACGGGAGAGGCCGTCATCGCCCACCTGATGTTTACCTGCGACGACTATGCGCGGCTGGGCACCCGCATCAAATGCAATCCCGCCGTGAAGACCGCGCACGACCGCGACGCCCTGCGCCGAGCCTTGACCGACGGACGAATCTATACCGTAGCCACCGACCATGCGCCGCACCTGTTGTCCGATAAGGAGGGAGGATGCCGGAAGGCCGCCTCGGGCATGCCGATGGTGCAGTTCTCGCTGCCCTGCATGCTGGAACTGGTGGACGAGGGCGTGCTGACTCTGCCGCGGCTGGTGGAGTTGATGTGTCATCATCCCGCCCGCCGTTTCTCCGTGAGCCGTCGGGGGTATCTCACACCCGGTTACAAGGCCGATGTGGTGGTGGTGAGACCCAACCGTCCGTGGACGGTCACCACCGACATCATCCAGAGCCGGTGCGGGTGGAGTCCCCTCGAAGGACATACGTTCAACTGGCGCGTCGAGCATACGTTCTGCAACGGCCGGCATGTGCTGGACAACGGACGGTGCGACGACAGCATTAGAGGCGAGGCCATCACATTCCGCAGTTGAGGTCATGAGGTGGGTCAAGGAATACGATATCAGTGAGGTGCGGCCCTACATCAACTGGCTGTACTTCTTCCATGCCTGGCAGATGGGCGGCAAGCCCCGGGATGCCAGGGATACGCTGAGAAACGACGCAGAGAGGATGCTGGAGGAATTCAGCCAATACCACACCCACGGGGTGGTGGGACTCTTCCCGGCCGTCAGCGAGGGCGATGACCTCCTCATCAATGGCGTGAGGATGCCCATGCTCAGGCAGCAGGTGGCCGACGAGGAGCGGGAAGTCTGTCTGTGTCTTGCCGATTTCATCCGTCCGTCCGGTGCGGGACAGGAAGACCAGATAGGTGTCTTCGCCGCCACCGTGGACCCGCAGATGGAGCATACCGACGATGAGGACCCCTATACACGGATGCTGGCGCAGACACTGGCCGACCGGTTGGCCGAGGCCACGGCGGAGCGGTTGCACCAGCAGGTGAGGCAAGAACTGTGGGGATATGCGCCCGATGAGCACCTGAGCATCGAGCAGATGCAGCGCGAGGAGTTTCAGGGCATCCGTCCGGCGGTGGGCTATCCCTCCATGCCCGACACGAGTCTGAACTTCCTCATTGAGCAACTCATCGCCATGAGCGACATCGGCATCCGGCTGACAGAAAACGGCGCCATGCGTCCCCATGCCTCGGTGTCGGGGCTGATGATGGCCCATCCGGCAGCCCGCTACTTCTATCTCGGAAGAATCGGAGAAGACCAGTTGGCCGACTATGCGCGGCGGCGGGGCATCTCCATCGAGAAGGCCAGGAAATTCCTTGCCTCCTGTTTCATCAACCATTGAGGATAAAAAGAATATGATAGCGCGACATCTACTGCTCTTCCTGTTGCTCATCCTGATACCCGACTGGTATCTCTACCGCCGGTATCTGACCCGCCCGAATGTGAAACTGTGGGTGAGGCTGATGTGGTGGGTCATTACGGGAGCGATGATAGCCTATACCGGTTGTCTGGCAGTCTGTCAGGACTTTACCCCGCATCCGCCGCTGATGTTGAACATCTACCTCGCTATCCTGGGTGTGCTGATACTGCCCAAGGCATTCCTTGCCTTCGGCGATGCCCTACAGTCGCTGACCAGGCGGAAGGGAAAGAGGAAAAGACCCATAGGATGGGGTGTGGGACTCGGTGTCCTGCTCTCCTTTCTGTCGATATACGTCACCATCTACGGATTCACCCTGGGATTCTCCAAGTTCCAGGTTACAAGGATAGACTACGAGTCGGCAGACCTGCCCGATGCTTTCGACGGCTACCGCATCGCCGTGCTGTCCGACGCCCATGTGGGCAGTTACGACGGGCCGCTCAACTATCTAATCGACGAGGCCGTGGACAGTTTGATGGCCGGCAAGCCCGATGCGGTGTTCTTCCTGGGCGACGTGCAGAACGTCTGGCCCGAGGAGATAGACAACCATGCCGGGCAACTGGGGAGGCTGAAGGCGCCCGACGGGGTGTTCTCCATCCTGGGCAACCACGACTATTCCTTCTATATCGGCGGTTCGGAGATGCGGCACGCCAAGAGCGAGCAGAAGACCAAGGAGGCCGAGGAACGGTTGGGTTGGAAACTGCTGCTCAACGAGCATGCGGTGATACGCCGCGGCGGCGACAGCATCGTGGTGGCCGGCATGGAAGGCAATGAGGAGAAAAACACCGACCACGGCTATCCCCACTGCGACTGGGCCATGAAGGGCGTCGGAGCGGATGCCTTCACCATCATGCTGGTGCACAACCCCAAGTGGTGGCGGAAACAGGTGCTGCCCGGATGTCATGCCCAACTCACCATGAGCGGACATACCCACGGCGGTCAGGTAGGCCTCGGTAGTTTCAATGCCTCCAGTTTCACTTACCGCGAGAACGACGGTATGTATGAGCAGGACGGCCGTCATCTGTTTGTCTCGCGCGGACTGGGAGCGGCGATACCGCTCCGTTTCGGCATCACGGGAGAGGTGGTGCTGATGACCCTGCATAAGAAGAAACCATAAAAAAATACCAAATATCATGAAATACTTGTATCGCTTGTACCAAATCGTGGTGGCTATTCCGGTGCTCATCGTTTGGACCATCATCATCGCCCTGATGGTGATTATCGGCTGTACGTTCTTCAACGGCAAGTTCTGGGGCTATTATCCCGGGAAATGGTGGGGAAAGGTCATCATCCGCATTTTCCTCATCCCCGTGAAGGTGGAGGGAAAGGGTCATCTGGAGAAAGACCAGTCGTATGTCTTCGTGGCCAATCACCAGGGAGCCGCCGACATCTTCCTCATCTACGGATTCCTGGAGCGGAACATCCGGTGGATGATGAAATACCAGATACAGAAGATTCCCTTCGTGGGACGGGCTTGCCGGGCATCCCACCAGATTATGATAGACAAGCGCGGACCCAAGAAAATCAAGGCATCCTACGACCAGGCACGGCAGGTGCTCAAGAAAGGTGTGTCGCTGATGGTCTTCCCCGAGGGAGCCAGAACGTTCACCGGCCATATGGGGTATTTCACACGGGGAGCCTTTGTGCTTGCCGATGAGTTGCAGTTGCCGGTGGTGCCGGTGACCATCAACGGTTCGTTCAACGTGATGCCCAGGACCAGGGACTGGCATTTCCTCAACTGGCATCCCCTCTCGCTCACCATCCACCAGCCCATCTATCCCGTAGGACAGGGGCCCGACAACGTGGCGGCCACCATGAAGGACTCCTATGAGGCCGTGATGTCGTCGCTCGTTCCCGAGTATCAGGGGTATGTGGAGAACAACGACCAGTGATTTTTACCCTCAAAAATTTGTACATCGCAATATTATTGCTATTTTTGCAGAAATTAATCACTCTTTTGATACCCGCATAACACTCATACGCCATGAACCAGTCGGACAGCATTGTTATCATCCCCACTTATAACGAGAAGGAAAACATAGAGAAAATCATCAAGGCTGTTTTCCAACTGCCGAAATGTTTCCATATCCTTGTCATCGACGACGGCAGTCCCGACGGCACGGCCGACATCGTGCACAGGATGATGGATGACGGACTGGCCGACAGGCTGTTCATCATCGAGCGGGCCGGGAAACAGGGACTTGGAACCGCCTATATCACCGGTTTCAAGTGGGCTTTGGAGCATGGATATGACTATGTGTTCGAGATGGACGCCGACTTCAGCCACGACCCCAACGACCTGCCGCGGCTCTATGCCGCCTGCAGCGAGGAGGGCTACGACCTGGCCATCGGCTCGCGCTATGTGAGTGGGGTGAATGTGGTGAACTGGCCCATGGGGAGGGTGCTCATGAGTTATTTCGCATCGCTGTATGTGAGGGTGGTCACCGGATTCAGGATACATGACACCACGGCAGGCTTCAAATGCTACAAGCGGAGGGTGCTGGAGACCATCGAACTCGACAAAATCCGGTTCAAGGGCTATGGCTTCCAGATTGAGATGAAGTTCACGGCCTGGAAAATCGGTTTCCGCATCAAGGAGGTGCCCGTGGTCTTCGTCAACCGCCGCGAGGGTGTCAGCAAGATGAGTGGCGGCATCTTCTCCGAGGCATTCTTCGGGGTGATGCGCCTGAGATGGGACGGATGGTTCCGTCATTATCCACCCATGCCGAAATAATCCGGCTTTTTTGATCATGATGGTTGTCATGACAGTAGATTAACATGAAAATTCAAGAACTTCAGTCTTTATACGGACGGTTGCCGCAGTGTGGGGCAATCATGGGAAAACTCAAGGAATACAAGGGACCCATCCACCTCAGCGGGCTTGTGGCATCCGCAGCACCCCTGTTGTTTGCGGGCCTGGACACCCGCGACAGGCACAACTTCCTCTTTATCCTGCAGGATGCCGACGAGGCCGGCTATTTCTATCATGACCTGACGCAGTTGATGGGTCATGATGATGTGTTTTTCTACCCCTCGTCGTATCGGAGGGCGGTGAAATATGCCCAGGTGGACGATGCCAACGAGATACTCCGCACCGAGGTGCTCACCCGCCTGTCCGCCGTGGGAGGAGGTGCCGAGGCAGAGGGGAGGTCGACCTATGTGGTGACGTGTCCCGAGGCGCTCAGCCAGTTGGTGGTGTCGAAGAAGAAACTCGATGAGCGGACGCTGGCGCTGCATGTGGGGCAGATCATCGACGTGTCGGAGGTGAGGAATACCCTCCGCGATTTCGGCTTCACCCTGCAGGACTATGTGTATGAGCCCGGGCAGTTTGCCCTGCGCGGCAGCATCGTGGACGTCTATTCCTACAGTTGCGAGTATCCCTTCCGTATCGACTTCTTCGGCGACGAGATAGAGACCATCCGCACCTTTGACGTGCAGAGCCAACTCTCGCGTGAGAAGCGCGACCATGTGGAAATCGTGCCGCAGTTGACACTCGTGACCGAGAAAATGCCCTTCGCCAGTTTTCTGCCCGCCGACACCGTGGTGGCAGCGCGCGACCTGGCCTATGTGGCAGCGACCATCGGGCATATCTATGAGGAAGGTTTCTCGCAGCAGGCCGTCACCGAGCAGTTGGAAGGCGTCAGTGAGGTGGAGCGCGATGCCATTCTCAAGCGCATGACCAGCGAGGAGACCCTCATCCGTGAGCATCAGTTCATGGAGAGCATCAGCCAGTTCAGGCGAATCGATTTCGGGCAGAAGCCCACGGGCACCCCGTCGGCGGTCATCCGTTTCGACATGTCGCCCCAACCCATTTTCCAAAAGAACTTCAACCTGTTGCGCGATTCGCTCAACGACTATCTGCGTCGGGGCTATCAGATTCTGGTGCTGGCCGACAGTGCCAAGCAAATCCAGCGGTTGCGCGACATCCTGACGGCCGAGGATACCGACGGCGGGGAGACCTTCCCCTTCACCGGTGTCGACCGTACGCTCCATGCCGGTTTTGCCGACAACCTGCAGCGCATCTGCTGTTTCACCGACCACCAGATTTTCGACCGCTTCCACAAGTACAGCCTCAGGTCGGACACGGCCAGGGCGGGAAAGATGGCCCTCACCATGAAAGAGTTGCAGGAGATGGAGCCGGGCGACTACATCGTGCATGTCGATTTCGGCATCGGCAAGTTTGCCGGACTGGTCAGGGTGGCCACGGGAGGCAGTTACCAGGAGATGATACGCATCGTCTATCAGCGGGGCGACACGGTGGATGTGTCGATACACTCGCTGTATAAGATTTCGAAATACCGGAGGGCCGCCACCGATGAGCCGCCACGCCTGAGCACCTTGGGAACGGGTGCCTGGGAGCGGATGAAGGAGAAGGCGAAGAAGCGCATCAAGGACATCGCCCGCGACCTCATCAAACTCTATGCCAAGCGGCGGCATCAGAAGGGCTTTGCCTTCAGTCCCGACAATTATATGCAGCATGAGTTGGAGGGCAGTTTCCTCTACGAGGACACCCCCGACCAGTTGAGAGCCACCAACGAGGTGAAGGCCGATATGGAGAGTTCGCGCCCCATGGACCGGTTGGTCTGCGGCGATGTGGGCTTCGGAAAGACCGAGGTGGCTGTCCGTGCCGCTTTCAAGGCAGCCTGCGACGGCAAGCAGGTGGCCGTGCTGGTGCCCACCACCGTGCTGGCATTCCAGCATTACAAGACGTTCAGCGAGCGTCTGCAGGGATTCCCCGTCACGGTGGAATATCTCTCTCGGGCACGTACGGCCAAGCAGGTGAGGGAAATCTCGCAAGGATTGAAAGACGGGTCGGTGGATATCCTCATCGGCACGCATAAGATACTGGGCAAGTCGCTGGAATGGAAAGACCTGGGACTGCTCATCATCGACGAGGAGCAGAAGTTTGGCGTGGCCACCAAGGAGAAGTTGCGCCAACTCAAGACCAATGTCGACACGCTCACCATGTCGGCCACGCCCATCCCGCGCACCCTGCAGTTCTCGCTCATGGGAGCCAGGGATATGAGCATCATCCGCACTCCGCCGCCCAACCGCTATCCGGTGTATACGGAGTTGACCACGTTCAGCGCCGAACTGGTGGCCGATGCCGTGGGGTTTGAGATGTCGCGCAACGGACAGGTGTATTTCGTGTGCAGCCGCATCTCCAACCTGCAGGATGTGGCCATCGTCATCAACCGCCATGTCCCCGACGCGCGGGTGGCCATCGGCCACGGGCAGATGAAACCCGAGGAATTGGAGAAAATCGTGCTGGGATTCATCAACCATGACTACGACGTGCTCATCTCGACCACCATCATCGAGAATGGTATCGATATCCCCAATGCCAACACCATCTTCATCAATGACGCCCACCGCTTCGGCTTGTCGGACATCCATCAGATGAGAGGCAGGGTAGGGCGCTCCAACAGGAAAGCGTTCTGCTATCTGCTGGCACCGCCCAAATCGCTGTTGCCCTCGGATGCACGGCGCAGACTCGAGGCTCTGGAGAATTTCTCGGAGTTGGGCAGCGGTTTCAACTTAGCCATGCAGGACCTGGACATCCGTGGTGCGGGCAATCTGCTCGGAGCGGAGCAGAGCGGCTTCATGGAAGACTTAGGGTATGAGACCTATCAGAAAATCCTCAACCAGGCCGTGACCGAACTGAAGAATGAGGAGTTCTCCGACCTCTACAGCCAGGAGATGGCGGAGGGACGCGAACTCAGCGGCAGCGACTTCGTCGAGGACTGTTCGCTGGAGAGCGACCTGGAGATGTATTTCCCCGACTCCTATGTCCCCGGCAGCAGCGAGCGTATGCTGTTGTACCGTGAGTTGGACAATATGAACAGCGATGCCGAGGTGGCCGCCTACAAGAAGCGGCTGGAAGACCGTTTCGGAAAAGTGCCCCACGAGGGTTTGGAACTCATGCAGGTGGTGCCGCTCAGGCAGTTGGGCAAGCAGTTGGGCTGCGAGAAAATCCTGCTCAAGCAGGGGTTCATGCAGATGCAGTTTGTGAGTCACAACGACAGTCCGTTCTACCGCAGCACGGCCTTTTCGAAAGTCCTGCATTACGCCAATGCCAACCTGCGCCGCTGCCGTCTGAAGGAGACGGGCGGGAGGAATGTCATGCAGGTGGCAGATGTGAAAACGGTGGGTCAGGCCGTCGACCTGTTGCGTGGAATATTGAATATGGAGGTGCTGACGGATGCTTGACACACAGACATGGAGCATGCTGCTCACCGTGGTGGGGTATTTCGCCGTGCTGCTGTTGGTGGGAAGGTTTACCGCGCGCCGTCAGGACAACGATGCCTTCTTCCGCGGCAACAGGCAGTCGCCGTGGTATGTCGTGGCTTTCGGCATGATAGGAGCCTCCATCTCGGGAGTCACCTTCGTGAGCGTTCCCGGAATGGTGAACAACATCGGCATGACCTATATGCAGACCTGTCTGGGATTTATCTTGGGTTATGTGGCGGTGGCCTTTGTCCTGTTGCCCGTCTATTACCGTTACAACCTCACCACCATCTATTCCTTCCTCCAACAGAAGTTGGGTGGGGAAGCCTATTCCACGGGAGCCTCGTTCTTCATCCTCTCGAAGATGACGGGAGCGGCCGCCCGTTTTTACGTGGTGTGCATCATCCTGCAGCATTTCGTGCTCGATACGTTAGGCGTGCCCTTTGTCGTCACGGTGATGCTGATGGTGGTGCTGATATGGCTGTACACCCGGAAGGCGGGCATCCGCACCCTTGTGTGGACCGACAGCCTGCAGACGTTCTGCATGTTGGCTGCCCTGATATTGATTATCGGGAGCGTGATGTCGCAGATGGACATGGGGCTGGGAGAGGCCGTGAGTGCTGTGGCCCATGACTCACGCAGCCGGATTTTCGTGTTCGACGACCCCATGTCGAGGCAATATTTCTGGAAACAGTTTCTCAGTGGTATTTTTATCGTGGTGGTGATGACCGGTCTCGACCAGGACATGATGCAGAAGAACCTCTCCTGCAAGTCGCTGCGTGAGGCACAGAAGGATATGTGTTCATATGGCGTGGCTTTCGTGCCCGCCAACCTGCTGTTTCTCTCTTTAGGTGTCCTGCTGAGCCTGTTGGCCGAGCATCAGGGCATCGCCCTGCCCGAGGCAGGAGATGAGTTGGTGCCGATGTTTGCCGCCTCAGGCATGTTGGGGCATACGGTGGTGGTGGTCTTCACCTTAGGCATCGTGGCGGCGGCTTTCTCCAGTGCCGACTCAGCGCTCACGGCACTCACGACGAGTTTCTGCGTCGACCTGTTGCGGAAGTCCGATGATGTGGTGGTCCGCAAGCGGGTGCATATCGGCATGGCGCTGGTCTTTGTCGCCTTTGTCATGGCATTCAGGCTTGTCGACTCGCCGAGTGTCATCGATGCTATCTACACCATGTGTTCCTATACGTATGGGCCGTTGTTGGGACTGTTTGCCTTTGCCCTGTTGTTGGGGCGGCCGGTATCGGGGTGGGCTGTGCCGGTGGTTGCCGTGGCATCGCCGCTGATTTGTTTTGCCGCCGACATGTATACCAAAACGTTTACGGATTACCGTTTTGGTTATGAGTTGTTGATGGTGAATGGGGCCATTACTTTTTTGGGTTTATGGCTTATCAGTTATTTCAGGAGGAAATCCTCCTGATACCTCCTTTTTTTTCTTCTCTTTTTGGGAGGCTCCCTGTGCTATTCGATTGTCGTGCTTTTGTGTCGTGCCATGGGGATAGGTCTGTGGCATCGGTTTGCAGATGCCTCTGACCTGTCTTTTGGTATGCAGGCCGTGCTGAGTCGTGGCTCGTTTGGCTCCCCTCCCATACTTGTAGGGGAGGGGTTCGGGGTGGGGTTGTAACGCACTGTCCCTTAGCGAATTATCTTTGCATTCTTGGCGTTGTTTCCCAACCATCCTAAATCCTTCCTTGTCTTAAGGAAGGACTTCGTCACCCCCTCCCAAGGCCCTCCCCCTCAGCCCGAGGTGGAGGGATGCAACCGCGCCTACTCGGCGCTCGTTC